>JACPNI010000085.1 GCA_016185555.1 Candidatus Woesearchaeota archaeon
AATATAACGAACTTTGTAATTAAAAGAGATAATGAAACATGTAAGGAATGTAAAATATTAAGCTTTTCAGGCGGAACTCTTATTTTCTCTGTTCCATCCTTTTCAGCATATAAAATTGAAGAAGGAGGCTCATGTGGAGATGGTTTTTGTGGCGTACAAGAAACATGTTCAAGCTGTTCAGTAGACTGCGGTGGTTGTCAATCAACAGGAACTTCTGGCACTGGCTCTAGCGGATCTGGCTCTAGCGGATCTGGCGGTGGTGGCGGTGGAGGTGGAGGAGGCGGTGGTGGCGGGGGTGGCAAGAAAGTAACACCATTGCCTGCAAAATTAGAAACACCTGAAGAGTCAGTTGTAGGTGAATCAGAACGTGCAGAAGGTATTAATACAGCCATAGCAGAAGAATCTAAAATTAAGTCCATTATACAGGAAATAGTTGGCTCTTCATTATCATTTGATATAATAACAAAAAATTCTGAAATAGCAGCAAAGTCAGTATCAATATCCAGGGAATTAAAACAAAAAACACAAACTTCTACTGTTTTATTTACAAATATAGAGTACACTGGAAAAGATTTTATAGACAAATTTATGATTTATGATGAAATACCAAAATCGATAGCTTCAAACATAAATGAAGTAAAAATATACACCCCATCAAAGGCAAAATATCAAGTGATAGAAAAAGATCCAAAGATCTTAATAATATTTGATAATGTTACTTCTGGGGAAACTAATACTATAACTTATCTGATTAATAAGCCTCTAGATGAAACTGTGATAAATGATTTTAAAACTCCAACCTTATTTGTTAAATCAATAATAGTATCTAAGGAAACAAAAGTTGAAACTAAAAAGGGAAAATATAATTGGGTTTGGTATATGGTTGGTATTGTTGTTGTGTTATTTGTATTAATTTATCTTATAGCCAAAAAGAAAAATAATAAACCAAATGGAAATAACTCAAAGAAAAGATAGTTTTAACTTTTAATCTTCGCTATAACTTCAATCTCATCAAATGTATAAATTGGCAGTTTTATTCTTCTTATAAATCCAGGAACAACTTTTATAAGTTTAGGAAAGAACTTGGAATATGTTTCAAGCTTTCTTAATATCACATTTATTTCCCTTACCCTGTTAAAGGACTTATACTCTACCAGATTAAAACTGGAAAGCTCAAGAATCTTTGCCAGGGTTTTAGGTGAAAAATAATAAAGATGTTCATTTGGTTTAATATGCAGCCATTTCTTCCCGCTAATATTGGCTAATATGCTACCTATATTTGGTGTAGAGATCTCTAAAATCCCATCTTCTTTCATTATTCTTTTTATGTCCTTAAGCATCTTAATAGGATTTTCAACATGCTCAAGAACATCATTTAATATTACAATATCAAAACTCTTGTCTTTAAATGAAGAAAGGTCTTTTACTTCTGCATTTAAACCCAGGTTTTTTGCATATTCAACTGCACTTTTATTAATGTCAATTCCATATGCATCAAAGCCATGTTTCTTTGCTATGGCTAAAAATGTTCCTATGCTACAGCCAACATCAAGAAGCTTTCCTTTAGATTTATGTTTTTTAATAAAATTTATTCTCCTTTCTAAAATCCTAGCTTCACTTTCTTTATTTTCCAAATAATAATCTTTAGGAGAGATTTCATTTTTATTATACATTTCATTAAGCCTTTTCATATTCAGCCTTGGATTAACATAAATTAAACCACATGATTTGCATTTAACTATCTTAAAGCCATCCCTTTCAAACAAGAACTCAGAATTATCTTTATTACAGATTACACAATTTACAGCTTCAAAGTGAGAGTACTGCGCTTGCTCCTCTCCATGCCCTTTTAACGTCATCAAGGCTCCTGATTTTCTTCGCATATTTAAAACTTATGCAAGAAATCCACATACTTAATAAGTATTGGTGGAAATTGCGGCACTCATTCTTCAATAGAAATTAAAAAGAAACAAATTAATTGTTATAAATATTATCATGGTGGTCGAAATCAACAAACTTAATTTTGTTTTCTTCTTTCATAAACGTAAAAACTAGGACGAAATGACCAATATGAACACTTTTTCTGTCACTCATATTATATCTGAGATTTTTATAATGTTCAATATTTTCAGAATTTATGATCTCTTCAATTTTATTCAAGACTCTTTCATAGAGTTGCTTGTCTTTTTTTGAAAGTTTCCTAAGGATCCCTTGTAAATTGGGGATTATCTCATAAGAATACATAATTACTCCCCTATTATCTTCCTAAGTTCAGCAATGTTTTTGAAAGGTATTCCTTTTTGTTTTTCAAGTTTTTCAAGTCTTTTAACAAATTCCGGTTTTAGTTTTAGTTCTAAAAATTCTTGTTCATATTCGTCAATAATTAAGTTAATAGCTTCGGATTTATTCTTCAAACCAAATTTACCTTTAACTATGTTCAATACTCTTGCTTCTCTTTCATTTAAGTTTATAACGGCTTGTACCATTTTTGTAATATATTATTATAGAACATAATATTATGTTATTTATATACTTTACGGTTAAAATGGGGTTGGTGCGAAATTAAGTTAAACTAGTTCTGTATTGTTAATACTCAAAGTAAATTTACACAAGAAGATGTAGAAAAGACAGCGCATAAAATAAATAAGGATACTTTAAAAGACTTCAATAAAAAATGAAGATTATAGTGGATGTTAATATTATCCTTTCTGCATTAATACGTGATTCAATAACTAGAAAGATGATATTGCACTCTGAATTTGATTTATATTTCCCAGAACCCTCTTTGTATAAGATGAAATAACAAAATTGATATTTTTAAAATGACTTGAATTCAGAGTGAGAGTACTGCGCTTGCTCCTCTCCATGCCCTTTTAACGTCATCAAGGCTCCTGATTTTCTTCGCATATTTAAATATATACTTTGGCCTTAGGTAGAACTCTTTATAGGCTAAAGGAACTATCTTTGCCATTTCTTCTTTTTTCATTGAATTAGGTACATAAACAACATAATTTCCAGTAGTTCTTGATCCAATATCGTCATCTATAATCCCATATTTTAAACCTTCTTCATAAAATTCAGTCCCGGGCATTGGTGTTATTGGAAAGAATTTTGCATAATCCGGATCAAGTTGTTTAACTAACTCAATTGTTTGTAAAGCATCTTCATAAGTCTCCCCTGGAATTCCGAACATAAAGGAGCATTCAGATTCAATTCCGAATTCTTTGCACCAGTTTATTGCATTGAATATCTCTTCAACCTTTATGCCTTTTTTTATAGCATCAAGGTTCTTTTGTATCATTGATTCTGCGCCAAAGAATACCTTCCAACAACCTGCTTTTGACATTATCTCGAGTAATTCCCTGTCAACCAGATTAATCCTTGAGTGAGCAGACCATATTACATCCAGTTTGCTTTCAGTTATTAGTCTGCATATCTCTAGAACCCTTTTTTTGTTTAAGGTAAATGTATCATCCCATATCGCTATATCTCTAATCCCGTATTTTTCAACTAATGCTTTCATTTCACCTACAACATTTTCAGGGCTCCTGTATTTTGGGGCTGTTCTGCTGGTTGCACAGAAAGTACATAAATAAGGGCATCCACGGGTTGTTATTATGTTAGTAACTGGTAATCTTTTATATTGTTCTGGTGCCGGTACGTAATCATTTAAATCAATTAAATCCCGGGCAGGAAATGGGATTTTATCTAAATCAGAAATTCTTTCATTAGGATCATTAGTTATTATCTTGTCATTATCCCTATAAATTAAGCCTCTAACCTCGTTTAATGGTTTTTTATCCTGAAGATTATTTGCTAATTCTAGCATTAAATATTCTGCCTCTCCGGTTATAATCCCATCAATATGTTCTGATTCCTTTAAACAACCTTCTTTTACAACACTTGGATGGGCTCCGCCGACAATAATAAAAACACCAGGAAATCTTTGCTTTAGTTCAGGCAGCCATTTTTTAACCTTATCCCATAAGAAGGTCATCACATTAATACCGATTATTTCCGGTTTAAACTCATCTAGTCTTTTGTTAATCTCATAGAAGCTTTTAACGCTGCCATCAAGTACAGCCACATCATGCCCACCTTCCCTAACAACAGAAGCAATATATAATAATCCTAAGGGAGGCAATACACCCGCTGCCTTTGCTATACTTTTATTATACCTATCTTCAAATGTGTGCGGGGGTAATACTAATGCTACTTTCATCTTTTAATTATCTCTAAATTACTTTTATAAACATTTCTTTAATAACTTAAAAACTAAAAATCCCGTTATATACTTTGTTAATTTTACATCTGCTACTAGAATATACTTAAATAAAATATTTATCATTGCAAGTTCTTAAGGTAGTTTATTACCAAGCATATTTGTAATCGGAGTATTCCAAATAATCTTCTTTTGAGGTTATGTCAATTCTTTTACCTTTAATTTTAACAGCACAAATCTTTTCTCCACTAGCTAACATTTTTTTTAAGGCTTGGTAATATTCTAATTCTCCTCTTTCACTAGGGACTATTTTTTCACAATATTCTATAAACGCTGGTTCATGTACAGAAACCCCAACCTCTGCCCAATCAAGTTTACCTGTACCTAATTCAACAAACTTTACAATATTTCCATTAAATTTTACATAGGGTCTATTTTCTCTAATTAAAGATTTTTCTAATAGTAGCGTTGTTATGGGTTTTTCTTTTTCGTGTAATTTTATTAAGTAATCATAATTTCGGGTTATTATATTGTCTGGCAGGTGCATTATAAACCTTTCATTTAGATGCTTTTTTGCGGCTATTATTGCTCCAGGTAAGCCATTTAAAATTGGTTGTCCAACTATTATAAAATTAACGCTAAGCTTTTTTAGATAATCTATTATAACCTCTTTTTTATAATTTACAACTACAACAAATTTACTTACACCAACTGCAGCAAGACTTTTAATTGTGTTTTCTATTAAAGTTCTATCTCCAATTTTTATAAGTGGTTTAGGTATTTCCTTTGTAAGTAAACCTAATCTTGATCCAATACCACCCGCAGGAATTAACCCAATCATATGCCTTGATTTATGCGATCTAAATGTCCTTGAATTATATCTGGCTGTAAATCTTCTTTAAGGCATTCAACTAAACTATTTAACTGTATTCCAGAATTAAAAATTTTCTCATTTACATCTTTAGCTTTAACTATAATCAATTTTTTAGCTTCTTTCTTTGATTCATCAGTATTAATCTCCCATTTCGTAGTTACCTCAATAGGTGTAGATTTGGTAATGGCTAAATAAACTAAATCAGCAGAAAATCTAGTTTGACATAATGCCAAGGCTTTTGAATAAGACACCTCTTCCCCGCTTATCATTGTCTCTTCATGTAGTTCTCTAAACATTTCATCTTCTAGATAACCTTTTGTAATTTTTCTACCGGGAATATCATCGACATAACCGTTAGGTATGCTTAATGTACCTTTTTGCATATCAACATTGCCACGTACCATAAATAATAGACTAACATCATTTACATCAAAACTTCTAATTGGGTCTAAGACAGCAATAACCCCGGTTGCAATTGGGTTGGCCAATCCTTTCTTAGCCTCAAGCACCGCATAGTTACCACTAATTATTTGATTATATATAAGTAGCGGAGATTCTAACTCTTTTGCTAATGGTCTTGAATAAACAACGTCAGAGTAGCTTATACCTCTTGAAAGAACTAGGATATCTAAACTAAGACCATAAACACTTAATGTAGCTAATCTTATTTTCTTCTCGTCTTTTGCATTTGGGTTTCTTTGCAAATACTCTTGCCAGCATTTGGATATCTTACTGCTTAGTTCAATATCTTTTTTTAAGGGATCTGTTTCTAAAACTTTGAACTTGTAATTTACATCTTCTCTTCCAATTATAATTTGGTTAGCAGATTCCATAATAGAGTACAATATTTTGTATTTATAAAGCTTCGTATTTTAATTACTTTAAAGTAGGTATATTAAAATTTAAGGATTGGTTTTAATAATCCGTTAACTTAAGAGTAAAAATACATAATTTTTATAAACCATTGTTCTTCATCTTATCAAGTTATGGCTAAGATATTAATTACAGGTGGCGCAGGTTTTATTGGAAGCAACATAGCAAGGGAACTTGTTGAAGATGGCCATGAAGTTATTATATTTGATCCATTTATCCAATATGTTTCTCCTTTTGAAACAGATTTGCATGTACCACTAACTAAGCGGTTTGAGGGAATTGTTCATAAAGTAATTATTGAACGTGGTGATGCTAGATATGTTAGGGATGTTCATCGTATCTTAGAAAAATATAAGCCGGAGTATGTTATACATTTAGCTGCAATGCCTATATCAACAATTTCAAATGTTTTTATAGGCGAAGCTATAGATTGTACAATGCTTTCTACATCCCATTTATTAGAAGCCATTAAGGATATTGGTGGGGTTAAAAGATTTATTTATACCTCTTCAAGCATGGTATATGGGGATTTTAAATATACCCCAGTTGATGAAGAACATCCAAAAAACCCAAAAGATCTTTATGGTGGGGCTAAATTGGCAGGAGAAATTTTAACGCAGGCTTATGGTAGAAGATTTGGGATAGAATATGTAATTATAAGACCGAGTGCAGTTTATGGCCCGACAGATATGAATAAAAGAGTCAGTCAGATTTTTGTAGAAAATGCTTTAAAAGGTAAGGAGTTAGTTTTAGAAGGCCCAGATACAAGATTAGATTTTACCAATGTTAAAGATACCGCTCATGGTTTTGTATTAGCTATGTTTTCTGAAAATGCAAAAAATGAAGTATTTAACATAACAAGTGGTGACGCTAAATCGCTTAGAGAATTAGTTGCTATTATAAGAGAAATTATACCTGATCTTAAGGTTATTGAAAAGCCATTTAATAGTGCAATGCCGGAACGAGGCACATTGGATATTTCTAAGGCAAAGAGATTACTGGGATTTGAACCAAAATATAATCTTAAGGAAGGGATTAAAGAGTATATTGAATTCTTAAAACAGCACCATAAACAGTAAATATGGTAAAGAATTTTAATAATATTTATAACGAAAGGGGAGCTTATCATTTTAATCTCCAAGGATTCCATAAGTATTGGTATCATGAGAACTATAGCCTTATCAAAAAGTTTATAGGTAATTTTTCTGATAAGACTATTTTAGATGTTTGTTGTGGGGATGGCTTTTTAACTTCACAATTAGGAGAAAATGCTATTGGGGTTGATAATTCTAAGGAAGGGATTAAATTAGCTAAAAAATTAACTAAAAATAAATACTATATCGCTGATATGAGATATTTACCATTTAAGGATGGAAGCTTTGATGTAGTTGTGAATTCTGTTTCTATGATCTATGTGGATATAAATGAGTTACCTAATCTTATAAGAGAATTTAGAAGAGTTTTGAAACCAAATGGTAAGATGGTTATTTCTTATCCTAATATCAAAGACTTTAAAAGAAGAATTTATGTATTCTTTGGGAAAGAGAAAGATTACAGAAGAGAATCTATAGAAATGGCACCAGGAGAAATTTCTTTGGATAAATTTGAGAAGTTATTTATAGATGAAGGATTAAAGATAAAAGATAAAGCAGGAATTTTTATAACCTTTCCATATCTTGGTGATAGGTTTGGAAAATATGAGTTTTTTTATAATTTTATGACTAAGTTAGCGAAATTCTTTCCTTATTTAAGTCATACCTTAGTTTATGAATTCACCTTAAATTAGTAACTTATTTAAATCATTTTTTCATGTTTCCTCGTATGAAAGTTCCTTTGTGTAAACCTTATTTTGATGAAAAAGAAAATGAAGCTGTTAAAGAAGTTCTAGATTCCGGCTGGTTAGCTCACGGTCCGAAGACAAAAGAGTTTGAGAAGTTATTTGCTGACTACATCGGGGTTAAGCATGCAATTGCTGTAAATTCTTGTACTTCAGGGTTACAATTAGCACTACATGCATCTGATTTGAGAGGAGAAGTGATAATACCAAGTTTTACATTTGTTGCTACTGCAAATGCTGTTATAAATGCTGGCTGTAAACCTATTTTTGCAGATATAAAGTATGATACCTGTAACATAGATCCAGATGATGTTGAAAATAAAATTACTAAAGATACAGTAGCTATTATGCCTGTACATTATGCTGGCCAGAGTGTGGATATGGATAGGATAATGGATTTAGCAAATAAACATAATTTGGTAGTAATAGAAGATTCAGCTGAAACTATTGGGGGAACATTTAATGATAAAAAAACAGGGGGTTTTGGGATAGGTGTTTTTAGCTTCTATCCAACTAAAAATATTACAACCGCAGAAGGAGGTATGATTACAACAAATGATTCAGAATTAGCACACAAAATAGAAGCATTAAAGGCCCATGGAGTATCGTCTTCTGCATTTGAAAGAGAAAGAAAAGAAAAACCATGGCTTAGGGATGCTATTTATTCAGGTTATAATTATAGGTTACCAGATGTTCTTGCAGCCTTAGGCATAGTTCAGCTTAAAAAACTTGAGGAAATGAATAGGTTAAGAAGAGCGCATGCTTGTTATCTTAATGAAAACCTATCTAAAGAGTTTATGGATCTTCCAGTTGAAGATGCAAGAGCTAAACATGTTTACCAGATGTACACAATTAAATTACATGATAACATTGATAGAACTAAATTTTTAAAGTTTTTAAGGGACAAAGAAATTGGAGCGAGTGTGCATTTTGATCCTCCAGTACATAAACAATCATTTTATAAAAATCATAATGCTTCTCTTCCAGTAACAGAAAAGGTTTCAGAAAAAATAGTAACCTTGCCGATGTTTCCAGGTCTTAAAAAAGAAGAATTAGATTATATAATAAAAGTTATTAATGAGGCTATTAAATTTTCTTTAATATGAATATTCTATTTACAATATATAAGTCATTGGGCTATGGTGGTGCAGAAGTAAGTACAAGAATGCTCGCTGAACGTTTAACTAAAAGAGGCCATAAGGTTATTATAGCTTCAACACAGGATTATCAGGGATTAGATACAAGAAAATTCAAGGAGTTTCATAAAATACCTTTTTATAGTTATCAGGAACATTATCTGTCTAAATTTCTTGAAAAATTGATGATAGATGAAAAAATAGACATAGTTCACTCGCAGGACAGGTTGACATCAATTCCAGCAGTTATTGCAGCCAGAAAAGCAGGCATTAAGTCAATAGTCCATTTCAGGGATTATTGGTATGCATGCCCAAGAAGCAGCTGCTTGACTCCTGATAATCAAAACTATGATCTTTGCAGTTATAGCATCATCCTAAGAAAATTTCCATTTTACAGATGGCCTTTTGATATGTATAAATGGCACTATCTTAAAAGCTCATGGAAAGTTTTAGAACAAGCAGATGCTAAAATATGCAGCAGTGTAATGGAAAAAAACAAGCTTAAGCTTTGCAATGTGCTTACAAACGTTAATGTAATACCAATATCAAGAGAAGTTGGGTTCTATTCTAAGCATATTGGCGATATGACTTATAGAGAGAAATACAAGCTTAAAAATATTGTAGTAAGCTGTGTTGGCAGTTTGTTTTATACAAAAGGCGTTTCTGTTTTAGTTAAGATTATACCTATGGTTCTAAAGGAAAACAAGAATATCAGCTTTTTGATAGTTGGCGATGGCCCGATGATGAAGGATCTTCAGGAAATGATAAAGGTAAATAGTTTAGAAAATAATGTTATTTTAACTGGAAGACTTCCTTTGGAAGAAATTCCTAAAATATATTCTTCTTCAGATATAGTAATACAGCCAGTTATTTGGAAAGAGCCTTTTAGCGGGGTTCCTATAGAGGTTATGGCGTCTAAAAAGCCATTAATCTCTTCAGATATTGGCGCTATTCAGGAAATGACAGATGATTTTAAGATACTAGTACAGCCTTTTGATTATGGTGGGTGGAAAAATGCAATAATTAAGTTAGCTAAAGATAAAAAATTAAGGGAACGCCTTGCAGAAACAGGGTATAAAGCAGTCAAGAAAAAATATGACAATGAGGTTGTAGTTTCACAGATAGAGGGGTTGTACAATAAACTGATTAATGCTAAATATTAGTAATCTTTTGGTCTAATTAATTTAATATTCGGGTAATATCTTTCTAAATATTCTTTTTTAAATTCTATATTATCGGGATAATTAACCTTCCAGACTCTTAAGGACCCATACTGGTTTCCTCCAGA
>JACPNI010000077.1 GCA_016185555.1 Candidatus Woesearchaeota archaeon
AATAATGTTTCCTCTTTTTTCTAGGGACTTATTCCTAGACTTGATATCTAGAGAATTTTGGCGATAGATTTTTATACTTAGAAGAGCATAAGATTACTACGATGAGCGAAACAACCCTTCAAAAACAAATATTGAGTAAATTAGAAAGTATGGGAAAAAGAATTAACTATATTATGGAATATATTGAAGATTCTAAACTAAGCGAAGATGACAAAAAAGCGTTAAAAGCAGCTTTAAAAGAAGAGAAAGAAGGAAAACTTCTAAGTAAGAAACAAGTTTTTGGTTAAGATGATTCTCTTTCCGGCAGAATTCTCAAAAAGTGCGAGCAAGTATATCAACAAATTAGAAGAAAATCCCTTTCCACAGGAAGTTGAAAGAGTTGAAGATTTCGAAGGTGAGAAAGTCTTTAGAGTAAGGGTTGGTGACAAAAGAGTTCTTTACGTTGTGAGGTATAATCCAAATAAGCTCATTGTCGTTAAGGTGGATAAACGTTCAAGAGTTTATGATTAATTTTCTATACAACTATTGTCGCTTACTACAGTATAACAAATTTTATAAGCTTGTTTCTTATTGATTTTTAACTATGGTCAATGATGAAAAAAAATTAGGTATTACTGTAAAGAAGGATGAAAATTTTTCTGAATGGTTTACTCAGGTATGTTCTGAACAAGGTGCCAAGTTGGCAGATGTGCGCTATGGAGTTCAGGGGTTTGTTGTGCATAGGCCATGGGCTTTTAGAATCTTAAGGGAAATATACGGGCTTTTGGAGAATGAGGTAGAAGAAGATAATCATGAGCCATTCCTGTTCCCCACAGTTATAAAAGAAGAAAACCTGCAGAAAGAGAAGGAGCATGCCGGATTTGCTCCTGATGTTTTTTGGGTTACTGAAGCAGGAGATAAGAAGATTGAAGAAAAAGTAGCTTTAAGACCTACAGGTGAAACACAAATTTATCCGATGTATTCTTTATGGCTAAGAAGTTATAATGACCTTCCATTTAAAGGCTATCAATCAAGGATAACTGTATTCAGGAATGAAAAGACTACAAGGCCTTTTATTCGTGGCAGGGAATTTATGTTCTTTGAAACCCATGATGTTTTTTTAACGCATGAAGAAGTGATGGATCAGATTAAAAAAGACCTCGACATTGCAAAGAGGGTTATTTATGATAAACTTAAAATTCCATTTGTATTCTTTAAGAGGCCGCAATGGGATAAGTTCAAAGGTGCAGATGCAACATATACGCCAGATACGTTGATGCCTGACGGAAAGAGAAACCAGCTTGCTTCAACTCATGACCTTGGGCAGAATTTTTCCAGGGCTTATGATATAAAGGTTAAGGACAAAGAAGGCAATGATGTTTATGTATGGCAGACTTGTTTCGGTCCCGGAGTATGGAGGATAATGGCTGCATTAATTGCAATCCATGGTGATGATAACGGATTAGTACTGCCTTTTAGTATAGCCCCGCTAAATATTGTTATAGTTCCTATAGTCTTTAATGATAAAAAAGCAGAATCAAAGGATGTGCTTAAGAAATGCAAAGAAGTAAAAGAACTTATCAAAGAATTTAAGGTTAAAATAGATGATTCCGAGAACTCGCCGGGATTCAAGTTTAATGAATGGGAGATGCTTGGGGTTCCATTAAGAATTGAAATTGGTCCAAATGAAGTTAAAAGTAACGAAGTTACACTGGTTAAGAGGACAGATAAGAAAAAAATTAAGGTTAAGGTTGCAAATCTAAAAGAAGAAATACTTAAACAAAGCAAAGTTCTTGATAATGAAATAAAATCAAGGGCAGATAAATACTTTGAGGATAATACAAAAAGCGCTAAAACACTTGGTGAATTAAAAAAGATCATTGAAGTTCATCGTGGGTTTGTTAAGGTTCCATTTTGCTCTGTTGAAAATGAAGGAGAAAAATGTGCAGATATAATAAAGGAAGAGACAAGTGGTGGTTATGTTTGTGGCACTAAATTTCCCGAGGAAGATAGGGCTAAATCAGAAACTTGCATAGTTTGCAGAAAAAAAGCAAATCATATTGTTTACATTGCTAAGTCATATTAACTGAAAAAGAAATTATATACTCTTACATACCAGGGAATATTCCTGACTTCTAGATTAAAATCAAAGTTTTTTTCATAGGTTTTGTTTAATTCATCGTTATAGGTTAATTTTACTCTAAATTTATTATTTTTTATTTCTTTTCCAAGCAAATTTAGGCTTATTAAAGTTGAATCTTCTATGTTTTTATAATTAATTTTATTTGCATCAAAATCTAAAATAACATTATTTAATTTTATATTGCTTATAAGATTGAATTTTATTGTCTTATTTTCATAATACCCAACAGATAATTCATCAGTTTCCAGTTTTACATTTGGTATTAAAAAAGTATTAATTAAGACATCAGAGTACTTAACCATTTTATCATTCTCGGCAGTTATCCTAAGTTCCTTTTTGCCATGCATTTTATTTAAATTAAGAATAAAGCTGCTTTCAGTGTTTTCAGAAATTCCCAGACTATAAGTCTTGCAGTCTTCTTTAATGCATACTTTTATATTATTGAGGTTTGTATTGCCTTTATTTTCCAATAGACAATTAAAGTATGCCTTTTCATTGTTATAGTAATTATCCTTATTGCTTGTACATTGCATATTAAGGTCAGAGAAGAAAAGCTTGCTGCCCCTTTCAGTATTGTTTTTAATAAAATCTTTAGCCTTTTCCAAAGTATAAATTTCTGCATTTTTATGATATGTCAGTTTGCTTTTTGCCATGCCATTAAAACTGGTTTTAACTTCTAATTCTGAGGTATATATGTAGCTTTTATCCAGACCCGGTTTACCCTTGATTATAAAGAAAACGCTTTTCTTTTCAAAAGGCTTAAGCAGCACCTGAATTTGTGTTTCATTATTATAGACCTCAGGTGCTTTTAATAAGAATATGTTTAATGGAAGATAATAATCTTGCAGGTTTTCTAATTTGACTTCCAGTGGCACAAAACTTCCAAAACCAACAGTCTCTTCAACAGGTGCTATTTCTAACTTTGCCTGTGGCTCTACCTCACCAAGGCTCTTTATTACCTTGGCGCCATAATTATATTTTGAAAGGTTTAACTCAACCCCATAAG
>JACPNI010000026.1 GCA_016185555.1 Candidatus Woesearchaeota archaeon
AATCTGCATCAAGCCATTCTGCTCTCCAATCCAATCTTAATTCAGTAATATCCTTATAGATCTTCTGGAATTCATCATTTCCGTTTCTTAATAATATAAGAAAGTCTGTGAATTCTCTTAAAGTTAGCATTCTTGCTCCTTCACTATGCAAGGCTTTATGAGCTTGATACCAGTCTTCATTAAAATGAGATCTTTCTTTGGCAACATATAAATTATGCTGGGGCATGAAAATATAATTTTCTGGGTTTCTAATGTTTCCTGGAATTGGTTGCTTCATTAACTCATCATATAACTCTTGCATTCTTGCATCAGTTAATTTTGGTACTGGAATTAATGGTTTTATTTCATGTGTCATTTTAAAATCCATTAAACTCTTCTTCTTTTCTTCTTCCATAATGAAATACTAATCCTCCAGCACCTGCACCCAAGGATAAGGGGAATAATTCTAGTCTTGGATAATTTTTATCTGTTCTATCGATATTGCAAAAATAGAGAGAACCTAAGATTATTAAAATACTTGCAAGATATGATGTCTTTATTAGAACATTTAGTCTTTTCTTATCTTCTTGTTTATTTTGCCTTGATTGGATTGGAAGATCTGATGAGTTTATATCTAACGCATCATCTATTGTTGATTTTGGTTTATAAATCATTTCTAAGTTATCTAGAAGCATCAGCCTGCCTTTCAAATTCTAACTTCTTTGCAATTGCTGTGCTTTTATTATCAAGATTATAAGCCGCGATTATTTCTTCTGCAAGACCTTCCTCGATTTTCTTTTTGCTTTTGAAAGTTTTTTGATAAGCCCCTTGCACCATCTGCCTTAATGCAACATCAACCCTTCTTTGCGGAGCCATCTCTATAGCCTGTGGGTATCTTGCACCACCATATTCTATTGCTGTTACCTCTTCTCTTGGTGCTGCATTTTCCAAGGCAGTTATAAAAACCTCAACAGGATTCTTCTTCGTATTCTTTTCTATAATATTCAGAGCATCATAAACTATTCTGTAAACATTATTTGACTTGCCAGTAGCATGACCAGAGGTTAATTTATGCTTCTTTGCCCTATGCCCTGGAACCATTAACTTATTCATCAACCTTTCAAATATTGGGGTTTTTGACTTATGGAACTGTGTTTTAACATTTCTTCCTCCAGTTCTTGGAACAATTATTGGCTTGATATTAACATAAGGTTTAATTCCCGGATCTTTAACCTCTACAGTGGAAATATCCCACCTGTTGAATAATTTTAAATTTGCCCTCATCTTCTACCTTTCTCTATTTTTCCTCTTATCAAAGCATTAAGACTCTGATCATTTACCTTAATAACCTGCCACCTTACACATGGAATATCACCCTTAGAACCTCCCATTGCCCCGCCTATGCATTCAACAATAACCTCGTCATGTTCATTTATCATTTTAATAGCATTATACCCAGGAACAAAAGCAGTTATCTGTCTTCCATTCTTTATTAATTGAACCTTCACTGCTTTCCTCATTGCTGAATTTGGTTGCTTTGCTTCCAATTGAACCTTTTCAAGAACAATTGCCTTTGCTTGCGGGCTTCCCTTTAATGGATCTGATTTTTCCTTAAGCTTAAGCATTCTTTTTTTATACCACTTGTTCAGCCATCTAAACTTCTTTCTTCTTTCCTTAATCCTTTTTCCAGCATTTAAACCACGGCCTTTCTTTCCCATTTTATTCTTCAATCTCCAATATTAATCCATGAGAGCGATCATAAGTTTCCTTAAATCCTTTAATCATCTTTACATCTGTAACTATATTGTCCAAACACACCGATTTGGACTTAAATCTATCAACTAAAGTTTTACCTTGACCTTTTGGAACTTCTATTATCCTCTCATCCGTGTGATAAGGTCCCTTAAGTTTATATGTAATCCCAACCCCATTTAGAAACTCAGTCATCTGTGAAAGTGATAATGCCCCACGATTAAATCTTATTAAAATAGTATCTCCATCCTTATAATACTCAGAATAAGAATTTGCCCCGACATTAAAACACCTTATGTATTTTGTCACATCTACATGGTCTGCATTAATCTCTGCATATGCAAAAATAGATCCAACTATTAAGGCCCCCATACCAATTGTTCGATTAATTTTCTTTCCCATTTTACTTATCACTCAATTCAGAACTTGATTCTATTTTTTCTCTCTTGTCATATTGTACGCCACCTATAACTCCTTTAAAACAATCAAATAGTTTATCTGCTAACTCCCCAGGATCTTGTATTTGCTGGATATCTAATTCAAATGTTAGATAGCTCCCGCCATTATCAAGATTGCTTTTAGACCTATAATTTATTTTTTCAAAAAATTCTTTTGCTTCTTCCTTATTTATTTTAGACTTATAGAAATGAACCCAAACATTAGTTAAACTTTCTGATTCTTTAAATGGCATAGCCTTTACTTCAGCATTTCTAAAGCAATTAACATAATCATCTACTGTTTTCTTCCTAGGTAAAGCGTCAAAGAGCGTTACACCTACAAAAATTCCCAATGCTGTTGCTAACGTTAATTTTAATGCTTTGTTTTTCATTTACTTAAAGCTCCATGAGGTAGAATGAATAGAATTTAAAAAACATTCATGCAGTTTTTGTGATAAAGACGCTGGATTCCTAATCTTTGAACTATCTATTTCAAATACTAAATATTTATCTGTTAAAGTACTTCTCAAAGGATTATAACCAACCTTATCGAAAAACTCTTTTGATTTTTCTTGGGTTATTTTATACTTATCAAAAACAACAACAAAATCGTATAAATCCTCTGATTCTTTTAATGGCATAGCCTTTACTTCAACATTTCTAAAACAATTAACATAATCATCTACTGTTTTATTATGTGGTTTTAATGCGTTAAATATTATGGCCCCACCTAATGCACCAATTGCCATAGCCATTATTAATTTTTTCGTAGTTATCATTTTACTTGTAACTCAACCCCACATGAGCTATTAAATTGCGCAAACAGTCCCTATTAAATCTTTTGATTGTGCTTATTTCGTCCCCATAAGGAGCTTCTATTATAAAATCCTTATAAGATGAATCGTACAGCTTAGCTTTTTTATTATGCCCTATGCCTACAAGAAAATCATCTATTTCCTTCTCTTTAACATATGGACGAAAAGAAACAGCAATTTCTCCCTTTTTGTAATAATCATCCAAAGAGGGGATGCTTCCAATCAAAGGGCTTGACTCTTCTGTTTTAAAACATTGAATATAACTTGACAATTCTCTTTTTTTTGATAAACTAGATATTCCAAAAACAGCAATTAACCCTAAACCAAAAAATAATAACTTATCTGTTCTGGTTAATTTTACCATTTTTATTTTTGAGTATTATCTTTTCTAAGTTCTAAACTGTAATTTGGTTCAGCATATCCAATGATATCTGACAAACATTCTGATTTAAATTTTCCAACAGCCAAAAGCTCCTGACCTTTTGGAACCTTTACCAACCACACCCATTCTGGATCTAACACTCTTTTACGCTCATAGCCAATACCTTTTATAAAATACTCTGCTTCTTTAGGACTCAATTGAATTGGTCTAA
>JACPNI010000072.1 GCA_016185555.1 Candidatus Woesearchaeota archaeon
CTCTTTAACTTTACCTTCTAAATTTGTAGAAAAATTTTTAATTACGAATTCATTTTTTACGTTTTCTTCTAACCATTTTCTATGATTAGCATAAAAATCATATACTACATGTCCGCTTAAAGCTAAATACAAAGAAGTATAGGTTATTAGCCCATACTGAAAGATTTTTTTAAGGATTCCCATCTTTTATATTCCTAATTTTGTAAGACGTACTCCAAGCCAGTTATACCCTGAGGAAGGCTCTCTGTAAAGATTCAAACTCAATTTAGAGTTCAAGAAACGGATTGCCGCTATTTTATCCGATCCTGGAAAAGAATAAATAAACTCTCCAGAATCTTTTACAGCTGACGGGTAGCCAAATTGATTAATGTCTGTTTTATCAAATCTTCCATCAGTTTGAGGCAGGATAATTGCTTTCTCTTTAGCACCGATTTTTAATTTATTTTTGTCTAATATTAAATCTTCCAACCATTCTGCTTTGGTATTAACCATTTCATCAAGTGTTGCTTTAGCTTCTGCATCGTCTTTTTGTGCTAAATCTTTGATATAAGGGATAAACAAAGAATACATAAGATCAGTAGTCAGTAATCTATATCCAAGAGACTCAACAAGCTTCCTTGCATTGGTTTGACTTATTTTAACAACATAATTATTATCATCGGTTATTAAAAATGTAATCCCACTTCTTGCCGCTGCATCCCTTACATTTTGATCAATTCTAAGCATGCTTTTTGCAATATCCAAGTGTGAATTTATATCTACGTTTCCATAACCTGCATCTCTTAAGAAACTTCTGTACTCTGGTGTTGTTGATTGAAGAATTAACTGCGCATCTATTCTGTAAAAACCATTTTGAACACTAGCAACTGGTTTAGGCTTTTCTTCCATTAACTTCTTATAAATTCTTTCCTGATCTTGTACACTTAACCTCGGTACTGGAATTAAAGGCCGTATTTCATGTGTCATTTTAAACTCCTAGAAATATCTTGGTCCTTTAGAACCTTCTAAGCTTCTCTCGTCTTCTTTTCTAATGTTGTTTATTGTTCTTATTATAAAGAAAATTATTATTGCTATTATTATTAATGACCCAATAATTATAGTATTCTTTTTGCCATTGAGTGATTCAGATACTTCATTTACATCAAGGCTTACTGTTAATTCCTCAATTATCTTTTCTTTTGCTTTTACCCTAACTACAAAGCTTTTCTTTCCTAAGCCCGCATTTTCTTTTATATTCAATCTTATGTTTACTTGCCCTGCTTTATCTGGATTAATTGTTATAAACTGAGGTTCTATCTTGGACTCAGCAAATCCCTTCTCACCATCAATTTCTATTGAATAAGTCTCAGCACTTTCTTGGAGATTGGTTATAAGAACTTTTATGTTAGCTTCTTTTCCAATTAGTGCCTTTCCTGGGTTTGCAATGCTTACTAGTGTCTTGCCTTCTCCATCAAATTTTATTGCATTATCAACTTTTATTACAATTTCTTTTTCTGATAGTTCATTCCCATCACTGTCTTTTAATGTAATCTTTAGGTCATAATAGCCTGAAGAAGTAGTTTTAGGAATCTTCAATACAAGGTCACGGCTAACTGTTTTGTCATTTAGCTCATAGTCATTAAGATAAGTTATAGCATTTAATCTTAATGTTGGTATGCTTGCTTGTAGTGTTGCATATTGTGTCTTTTCATAGTTTGAGCTTCCCAAATCAACACTTGCAATTATCGATGTTCCTGCACTAACTACAGAACTGCTTAAGCTAACATCTTTAATGCTAATAAAATTCTTTAATCTTAGTTTGTAGCTCTTTTCAACATAATTATCATCATTGTACAGCCTTATTCTAAGCATATAGTCTTTTGCTTCCAGGTCATTCGGTATTTCTAAATCCAGTGTCTTGCTTACCGTATCTCCACTTTCAAGATCAAATTTCCTTGAAACTTCTTCTATTTTATCCCTATAACCCGTTATCCAGGCCTTAATCCTATTATCTGTTGTATTAGCAATGCCTTCAACACTTACCTTTATTTTGATGCTGTTTTCCCTTTCAACGCTTACAATAGAATTATCAGTTACAGTATCATCATCTATAGTTACCTTTTTTATTTTAAAAGGATCTTCAGCATTAACTAGGGCCATAGATATAACTAAAGCTAATAGTAAAAGTAATGCCTTTTTAAGGTATTTTTTCATAATTTTTTTATCCTGAAATTCTTTACCATCTATTACTTAGTTAACTTCTAGATAGATTACTTATCTTTTAAAGTAATTTTTCAAGGGGGCGGAAATCTCGCGCATGTATGGTAACGAGATTATGTTTTCTAGCTAACTCTTCTCTATCCTGATGCGGGTTTCTCTTCAAATCTTCTCCAAACATCCTCATCCTTTGATTTGCAGCTTCTACCTTTTTTTGTCCTCTGTTACTCATATACCAACAAAAAGCTAGCACACTACCGGGGATGATATAATCTAAGTTTTGAATAACGCTTTGATATAACTCACGCAACTCTTGCATTTTAGTCCTCCTAACTATATTTAACTACCAAAAAGTAGTGTAAATAGTATATAAAGGTTTCGATTTGAAAAAATAGAAAAGTTTATATATTAATTATACACACTAATAAGTATGATAAATAAAGAAGATTTAATAGACATTAATAAAAAATTTGACAAAGGGATAATGAAAAATGAAAGCAGTTTGGAATTTGCTTTGTCTTCATTATCAAGAACAAAGGATTGGACGAAACAACTCGCATATCTTGTAAGAGCCATATTAATTGATCATGTGTTTCAGGAAGGCAATAAGAGAACCATAGCAGCACTTATAGTATATTTTTTTGAAGAACATAAAGTTGCTTATGATCCATATAAGGTTGATAGGGTAATTGTAGAAATAGTGAAAAAGAACATTAACAGCCTAGAACAGATAAGGAGGAAGCTTAAAGATGCTATCAGGTAAAGGATTAGTAAAAACAACTGAAAGATTAATAAAAGAACAACCGGAAATATTTGATGCTTTATTAGAATTTGAAAGAACAGGAAGAATATTAAAATTTACCTATAAAAAAAGGGTAAACTTTACTCTAGATCCTAATTTGTTTATGAAGTTTAGGGCATATTGTGAAAAAAAGGGTATTAAGATGTCAACAAGAATAGAACAGCATATTAGAGAAGATGTTTATGATTCTGAATAATGCTGTGTATTATATTTGAATCAACATTAGACTCTCTTATTTAAACCGGGGGGTCAAAAATTACTTCTACCACTTTTTCATTTTTTCAACAAATTTATCAAAATCCATTTTGATGCCTTTCCCTTCTTCAATTCTCTTCCAAGCTTCTTCAGTTCTTTTTGCAAATTCTATATCTTCAGCCACATTTTTATCTAATTCACTTGCTTTCTTCATAATTATTTGTCCACCATTCTGTATTATCAGTAGCTTTTCCCCTTCAGGGATATTTGCCCTCATTTCTGCAGGGATTACCACCTGTCCTTTTGAACTCATTCTTGTTATAGCAATTTCCATGTTTATCACCAATGTAAGAATAATCTTACTGATTATATAAACCTTTCGGTTTTCTGTCCCACAACCTCTTCGCATTACAGTGAAAAAATGGGCGAGCTAGGATTTGAAAATTATCATACTTAAGTCTTATAATGAGTAAGAAATTATTTTACAAAGCTTTCTAATTTCGTTAAATTTCTAGGATTTCTTGATGCAATCAGCTTAAACCATAACCTAAGTTGCTCTTTCCCTTTCATTCTTACTGCATATTCACTTTTTTTACGACGCACATTATCTGCTTTCATAATACAAACATAGGATCTAAAGCCAAATTTATTTAATTGCTCATTAAGTGTTTGAGATAAAGGCTTACTTGTTGTACTTATAGAAATAAAGGGGTATTCATATTTATCCCACCTTTGAAGACTGACACAACCATCAGTATCAAAAATCCCCCTTATGCATGCTAATAATAGGGATGAATTTTCTTGTATTTCTTGTGGTATATTAACTTCAATCTTCTTACCCAGAGGAAATTTAAATCTTTCATTGAATACTTTAGTTATTATCTTTTTAGAATACATCTGAATATAAGCACAATTTCTTTCTACGCTGAAATATAAATGTGGTCTTAGATTAAATACTCTCTTGAATAAATTGCTTAAATAGTTAAGATAATCCATATCTTTATTTAAATTCCCGTATATGTATATTTTATAACCATGACTTGAACTTAAACTACCATCACCAATAAATGCACCAACTATTTCTGCTAAGTCTTCACTTATAATTTCTGGTAAGTTTACCTCTCTTTCTTTCATAAGATATAAGAGTCCAAACCCAATTATAAACCCTACGCGAGTCGTTGTCGCGTGACGCGTCATGGAGGCATTTTACGGGCTTCCTAA
>JACPNI010000074.1 GCA_016185555.1 Candidatus Woesearchaeota archaeon
AACTGCAAAGATGGATAAAATTAAATTTATTACATACACTTTTTTAGGGGCATTTATATGGAATTACTTTCTGGCCTATCTTGGGCTTAAATTAGGGGAAAACTGGAGATTAGTTTCAGAATATTCTAAGTATATTGATATTATTATTATCCTTGGGGTCATTAGTCTGATTGTATATATAATAAAAAGAAAAAAACTAGCTTAGGTCTGCTAGTCCGCCTTCAGTTATTATGAAGCAACACTCAGTTTCTCCCAAATGGGGGGCATCTACCATTTTAGCAACCCTTGACCCTTTCTTCCCCCTTCTTAGATAAATCCTATAAGTCATTCCATGAGCTACAATATTACCACCTATAGCTTCAGTTGGATCACCAAAGAAGGTATCTGGCTTTGACATAACCTGATTTGTTAAATAAATAGCTACATTGTACATCTCAGCCAGCTTAAGAAGTGCGTGTATGTGCCTGTTTATTTTTTGCTGCCTATCTGCAAGTTGTCCGCGGCCTGCAAAATCTGCCCTAAAATGACTCATCAAAGAATCAACAATAACTAACTTTATTTGTGCTCCCTCTTTGATCAACTCTTCAATCTTATCTACCAGAATCATCTGATGGTCACTGTTGAATGCTCTTGCAACTTTTATATTTTTTAAAGTTTCATTCGAATCAAGACCGGCTTTTTCTGCAATCTGTTTTATTCTTTCTGGTCTGAATGTGTTATGAAGTATTATTCCACCATAACCTCCAATAAAGTTTTGCACTTCTTTATCCCCCGGCATTACTTCTATATCATAAACTACTTCCTCTCCAACCTCATCTATCGATTCTATACTATCAAACCATATATCAGAATCAACAATCTTCTTTATTTTCCTGATGTCTTCAGATTCTAGTAAATGCTTTAAAATTTTCTTTAAATTAGATTTTCTTACTGAAATACTGCCATTCTTCAATATATGTACAAGATGGCTGTAGTTCATGCCAACAAGTCTTGAAAATTCTTTAATATTCTTATAATCCTTTTTAATTGCATTTAACAGAATTTTACTGAACTGCATCTTTTCATTTGGTAATTCTTCAAGTCTACTATCTCTCACAAAAACAGTTTGCCAATTAATAGTTTGCATATCATAAGCCTCACCATCTTTCTCTGGTCTAATACTGTTTTTTTCTGAACACTTATAAGTTCTGGTAGTAATATGATGTCTTGCTGGCACATTCACAGCACACATCGAATAAAGAAGACCATCTACAAGTTCTTTGCTTTTTGTTTCACAAATTGTTGTACCGGTAAGTATATTCTCAGTGCCATCGCCGACAACATAGCCTTCAATAAAAGCATTTATATAATCTCTTTCTAAGTTCAAAATGAACTCTGGAACTTTTTTCGTCTCAGCTGAAAATCCCAGATTAAGTCTCTCTATGAAAACTGCCAATGGTTTAGAATTTATTTTTAAGTCTGATTTAGTTCTTAAGACATTTAAGCCAAACATTCCTATAAAATATTTTACATAGTCTTCTACATATTCACTCGTACATGTTATTATAGCACTCTTATTTTTTAGACAACTTCCTTCTGCAACATATAATCCCAAAAATCTCATAAGGTCATGTGTAATCGGAATCAAAATCGGTATGTCACTCTTCCTTATCCACCCGCCAACCTTAAGCTCCCTTTTAGCCTCATCACTCATTCTACTTTTAAGTTTATTATATACTTTAATAGGCAATAACTTCCTAGAGATCCAGTTATTCGGACTACTTTCACATCGGCCTTCTTCTTTACAAATCGAAACAAGCTCATTGCTCAAACTTATCAAAAAACTCCTAAATTTATTGCCCCCTCTAATAAAGAAATCATCCCTATCCTTAAATAGTTCTGATAGATCAATTGCTTTGATGCCCATCTTTACTGGAATACTTCCGGCTATCGCAATTTTATTGCCAATATTTAAATCTTTAGTAGCAATTTCCTTCAACTCACAACCTTCATTCAAGACGAAAAAGTTATGATACTTAGTAACCCTAACTTTTCTTCCGCTACTTAATTTAACCTCATAAACTTTCTGCTTTGGATGTTTAATAAACCCAGTTATACTAAAAGTTTTTATCTTGTAATCTTCTGGGTCATATGAAACAGCTTTTATGTCTACAGGATTATCTGCTGTTGATAAAGTTTCACCATATCTCGTAATGTTCTCTGTATTATTTAGCGCTTCTTCCACTAGCTCCCCTATCTTAACCAATTGCATCGAATTATCTTTTTCTATTAGGATTTTCTCATCATATGGTAGGCTACTCTCAGTATCAATCCATATAGCCTGTCCATTAGCGCCTCCTTTTTCCTTCGATAATTGAACATTAACCGCCAATTGATGTGCTAAGGCAGATTTCCCAGCACCATATGCACCATAACACTCTGTCAATGCCCCGCTTTCAACTCCACCACCAAGCAATGTGTCAAAAGCCTTAGAACCCGTAGTGAGCTTCATTATACTTTCTCTTTTCCTCAAGATTTCATCCCCGGATTCAAATCCCATATCGAGCTTTGATCGTGCTGTCTGGATTATCTTTCTAGCAACTGCCTCACCAACACCTGAAGCTTCAACAATAACCCCTGGACTGGCAACTGCAATAGAAAGCAATGTGTCAAACCCTGCTTCTTTTAGTTTTTCTGCTGTTGCTGCACCCACACCCGGCAAGTCAGTAATGGCAAACTCTTTTTTTTCCTTTTTAGAAGACTTTTTAGATTCTAAATCATCTTTAATCTCTTCTGAAGAAATTTCAGCTTTCATTCTTCATCACCTTCTTTTTCATCCAATAACAACTCTTCCTGGGCCTTTTGAAGAACCAAAATTGCTTTAGCTAAATCATTTTTTCTAAGGCTTACAACCTCATTTCTCCAGATCTGTTCTTCCTTTTTTTTATAACTCCGAGAAAAACTTACGGTCTTAAACCCGATTAAATCCCCATTTGGTTGCTCTTTTGTGTTATCCCATATTGCAACCTTTATATTCCCACAAGAATACTTACTTATGGGCATTTTATTTTCTATCTTTGGCATTTACGCCACCTCCTGTTTTGCTTTCGCTTCTTATTTCATATGTCCATTAAGGATAATAGTGTAGAAATATTTCTCCTTTATAAACCCTGCGCGTGTCGTTGTCGCGTGACGCGTGTAGGGGCTATTTTATGGGCTTCCTGAGGCTTGCCTATTTTCCTTCAACAATTATGACTCATCTTATTCTGATCTGGTTGAAAGACCACTAATAGAAATTTCTAAAAATAACCTTGGGGTTTATGGGATTTATGAAAAAAAACAGAATTAATCAAAGTTCTCTTTATATCTCTGTTGAACATGATGCTGGTAAAAAACTTAAAGGTTTGGGCGGAATTGGTGTTGTATTAAGGTATAAGTTAAAGTATTGAAACAATTTTAATTATTTTTTCCGCTTTAACCTCTTCTCTAATTTTTCGATTCTTTTTCTGTCCTCTGTTTCTTTTTTTTCTTCCTTTCTTACAACCCTAACCAGGATAAATATGATTATGATGAAAACAACTGCACCGAGGATTATTATCAATGCTACATTTCTCTGGATGAAATAGGGAAGATATTTATGTGTTGGATTTAAGTTAAATGCTGAGCTTGAACTTATTGTAATATTATTGTAGGTTAAGCTGCCGTAGAATTCATATTCACCTGTTTCAATATCTATTGGAAGCCTGAATGATCTTGTTATTGATGTCTGGGTATCTACGGCAAGTGTTTCCTGTTTTGATTCAAGTATTTTATTTAGTTTTCTTATGCCGTATTCCAGGATAACATCTACTTTTCCTATATTTCCAAGGTTAATTAGATTTATTTCAGCCAGGACTTCTTCATTCTGGAACAGGTTCTTGAATTTCTCAGGGATGTTTATTTTTATGTCAAATAATGCTGTTTTTTCTTTTACTTCCATCGTCGCTATTATTGTCTTATCTGTATCTTCAG
>JACPNI010000027.1 GCA_016185555.1 Candidatus Woesearchaeota archaeon
ATGACTATTGGTTTGGATATGTTAGTTTTTACAAATTTTGCTGACTCTAGATATGAAGACCTAAAGAAAACCGCTCTAAAATTATCAGAAGGTTATCATTTTTCAGACTATGGAAAAGTATTCTATGTCTCCTATGATGAAAAGATATTTGCTGTTATTAAAGGACAAGAAGTCCCAACAAAGCAAGGTCACATATTAACAGTTGGCGGTTCTAGTGAAATTAATAACTATAAAGACATGAAAGAAACAATAGACGAAGCTAAAGATAAGGGTGCTATAGTTATTGCTGATCATCCATACACTACACTGCACGGGGGAATGGGAGAAAAAAATTTAGAAAAATACCTGGATCAATGGGATGCAATTGAAGTATTTAATGCCCAAAATATTAACTTAGTTCCATTTTTATTAAATCAAAAGCAATCAAATGAAAAAGCTCGAGCATTTGCTAGAAAACATAATCTACCAAGCATTGCCACATCAGATTCCCATAGATTAAATGAGATAGCAGTATCATATATAACCTTTAAAGAGAGATTTGGAGTAATGGAGCCAGATAAATTGATTGCTAGTTTAAGAGGAATAATCAGAAATAAACAATTTGAAGCAATAGAAAGATATAATTCATGGGGTAGTTTTGTCAGCTGGGCCGTTCCCTTTGAAATTAAAGCTAAGCTTGGGTATTATGACAATAAAAAGAATAACCTAAGCAAATTTTAGAAACCTAGATGAAAGAAAGTATTTTAATAACTGAATCTCACGGAATAATTTAAACAAATGAATACTATAGAATATATCAAAACATCGAAAGATAGAGAAGATTCATATAATAGAAATGGACTAACCTTAGAAACAATATTTGCTAGAAGAGACTCTCAACCAAAAAATGAATCTAGGAACTTATTAAACCATATTGTAAAATTCTCTTTTGCAACATTAAGTCCTAAAAAATTAACAACCACCGCTTCTTATAATGAACAAGAGATATTTTATGTTGTTAAAGGTGAGGGAGTAATAATTACTGGAGAACGAAGGCTTAAAATAGGAAAAGATTATGCATTTATTATACCTCCAAAAGTGGATTATGCAATAAGCAATACTTCAGAAGAAAATTTGGAAATACTTGTTATTACTGAAGAAGCTCCAAAAAACTCGAAGAATGAAATTACAATAAAAGACACCAATAAAATTCCATTTGATAATTTTGACCCTTTGTTACATTGGTGCCATCATTCCAAGACAATTTTTAGCTTTGAAAAAGATAATTTAACTAAAACCCATTATATTTCATTAGTTTATGTAGATGGTGAGAAACTACCTGAACCACACCCACACTTCAATGGACATGATGAAGTTTGGCATGCACTGGAGGGAAAAACTATAATGGCTTTCAAGGATAATTTAATGTGTACACAAATACCAGGTACGTCAATATTAATACCTGATAATGGCCAAATTCCCCATACATCCATAAACCCATTTAAAGAGACAGCAAAGTTCTTTTTCTTTATGCACCATATGGGTCTTGACAATAGGATATTAATAACTGGATCACGCGGAACAATAGGTTCTATTATAGCAAAACATCTTAAAGAAAATGGGTATCAATTTATAACTGAACTAGATAAAGATAATCCTGAAAACCCAGTTGATTTATTAAAAGACGATATAACTCATTATTTCAAAAATATTGATAGTGTTATCCATTTAGCGGCGAACTCTAATCCATTCATTAAGAAAGAAGAAGCAGATAAAAATGTTGAAATAGCAAAAAAAGTAATAGGGGCGTGTAAAGATTCTGGCATTAAAAGAATTATTAATGCGAGCTCAATTAATGTCTACCCATATGCAAGCTTGTTTAAGAAAGGCGAGAAGTTAACTAACCAAACATCTTTTTCTCCAAATACAATTTTCTATCCGTGTATTACTGGAGGTTATTATGGTGAAGCTAAAATAAAGACCGAATTTTTATTGAGAGGATTCTGTAAAGAAAATGGAGTTTATTTAATAAATCTAAGGATTGGATGTTTAATGAAAAACAACCTACCATCAGTACAAGAAGATGGTGTGGTAGATCCTGTTGATTTTGATATCTTCTTAAAGCATGAAGATTTAATTAAAATAATTGAAAAAAGTTTAAATCACAATGGAAATTATGATTATGTTTGCGTCTCTAAAAAAGATGGTTTTGTTGATAATAGTATAAGATTTCCTTTATAGCGATTAAATATCAACAATAACTAAGGCCTTATAACCAGTTTTTAATTTTTGTATCATAAACATGTGCATTGTAACAGCTTTTACATCTAGTTTTAATTTTTGTTTTTCATAATCTATTCTGTCACCATAAATAACAGCTTCTAGTTGATATTCATTTTTACCTTCAGTAATCTTTACTAAAACTTTATTAAATACCATAAAATCGGCATCTTTAATGTAAATTATTTCAGAAAGAAAATCATAAAGAAGATTCTCTACAGTTTCTGCTTTTAATTTAATATTTTTGCTTATTTTACTCTTTAAACTTTTAAGATCAACCATAATATCAAATATAGCGTATGCTGCATTTTCAAATAGCTCACTTAGATTTCTTCCATAACATTCAAAAGCTATATCTGCAGTTGCTATGTCTTCTAGAAATTCAAATTTCTTATTTTTTGGAATTTTGGAATTTAGTTTTATAGAACCAAATTTCTTTACTTGTAGTTTATAATCATTAAGGTCCATATTTCAAGGGAAGTTAATTTAATTTATAATTTTATCCCTATCCCTTTATATTCCCTAAAGGAGATAAGCCACAAACCTTCTTAGAAATTCCAGCAATATCAACAGATTCTACAACCTCGTTAATATCCTTATATGCTACCCCAGCTTCTTCTGCTACACCAGACATTGAAACGGCCCTGACATAAATTCCTCTTTTTTGCATATCTTTAATTAAATTATCCCCTCTAATTTCATGTTTTGCTTTTGCCCTCGACATTGTTCTTCCTGATCCGTGTAGCGTACTACCGAAGGTTTCATCCATTGCTTTTTGGGTTCCAACCAATAAATATGAACCAGTTTCCATAGAACCCCCAACAATAACGGGTTGTCCGACTTTTCTGTAAGCTTCCGGCAATTCTTCTTGACCTGGACCAAAACTTCTTGTTGCACCTTTTCTATGTACAACCAATGGTTTTATTTTCCCGTCTACTTTATACTTTTCCACTTTAGCGATATTATGTGCCACATCATAAACAAGATTCATCCCTAAATCTTCAGCTGACTGGTTAAAAACCTTTGAAAATCCTTCTCGTATTCTATGTAATATAACCTGTCTGTTCGCAAAAGCCATGTTAGCAGCACATGCCATTGCTTTAAAATAATCCTGTCCTTCTGTACTATTGAAAGGAGCACATGCAAGTTCCCGGTCATTAACAGTAATCCCATATTTTTTCATTGCAGGTTCAAATGTTCTTAAATAATCTGTTCCTATTTGATGTCCGAAACCCCTAGAACCACAATGAACCATTATAACAACCTGATCTTTAGAATGAATTCCAAAGGTCTTGGCTATTTTCTCATCGAAGATTTTATCTGCATGAG
>JACPNI010000075.1 GCA_016185555.1 Candidatus Woesearchaeota archaeon
AATAACTGAAAAAGGCCAGATAACTGTGATGATACACTGCGGCTCCAGGGGATTGGGGCATCAGGTTGCTTCTGATTATATTAAAGAAATGGAAGAGAAGCACGGAATAAAAGATCTGCCGGACAGGGAACTGGTCAATGCTCCCATTAATTCAGAAACAGGCCAGAGATACTATAAGGCAATGTGCTGCGCAATAAATTACGCTTTTGCCAACAGGCAGATGATAGAGCATTGGACAAGGGATGTTTTCAGTAAAGTAATGGGCAGCTCTGATGGAATGAAGCAAGTTTATGATGTCTGCCATAACTTGGCTAAATTTGAAAGGCACAATGTTGATGGAAAGCAGAAATTAGTCTGCGTTCACAGAAAAGGCGCAACAAGATCATTTGGCCCCGGAAGAGAGGAAATTCCAGATGTTTATAGAAGCATTGGGCAGCCTGTTATTATTCCGGGCAGCATGGGAACTGCATCTTATCTTTTGGTTGGAACGAAAAAAGCAGAAGAGATTTCCTGGGGATCAACAGCCCACGGCGCAGGAAGAGTGGCATCAAGGAGCGAAGGGTTGAGGACATTAAGGGGAGAGCAGGTTGCGCATGATCTTGAAAGGAAAGGCATAGAAGTCAAGGCAACTTCATGGAAAGGGATCGCAGAAGAAGCTCCGCAGATGTACAAGGACATTGATGAAGTTGTCAGAGTTTCTCATGCGCTTGGGATCGGGAATATGGTTGTCAGATTGGTGCCTCTGGCAGTGATGAAGGGGTAGATGGGATATAATTAGCTTAATGGTTGTTAAAGTTAATTATTACTCGGGGCACACTCCTGATTGTGCTACACCCTTGATGTCTTATTTTATGAAATCGGAACAAATAATACAAAAATTTATATTTAAATACTCACATTCAACTACATGGGGGGTAAGGAGCTTACAAATGACATTAGATTTTACCAACTTATTGCTTGGAAGCGCTTTTGGAATATTTATTGCTTTATTAGCTTGGGGCGACCAGATAAGAAAACCTAGAAAAGAAATAATGGAACTCGAAGAAACTTTTAGAAAAGAATTCAATTTAAAAAAAAGCGTTACAAACCCTCTCATCAGGAAATCATATAATTCAATGCAAAGTTCTAATCGGTATAGCTTTCTTCAACAAACTAAATCAATGATCCAATTATTGGAAAACCCATCAATTAAAGGTGAGAATATTAAACTATTAAATCAGTTCAGGAAACTTCACGGAATTAGGCAACAGTTAGAAACTGATTACACTTTTAGATACATCTTTTCAATTTGGCTTTGTGTAATATTGTATTCTTTTGGTATAATCTCAATTTATACAAATGAACTTACGTTTTCGTTGTTTAACATAACTATAGAATTTAATATAGTTCTTTTATTCATTGTGATTATCATGATTGGTGTTTTGATTCACAATTTCTTTATAGTGCATAAAGGTGAAGAATTATTTGTGAATGAAATATATTCTACGGATGATAGAATAGAGGTAAAAGATTAATGGGAGGAAGAAAATCAGCTAGCGTTGATAGGGTTGTAGGTAAATCTGATACGATTAAACCTAATAAAAAAGCATTTTTTAATGCTATTGATTCTGAAAACCCAAAAAAGATAGTATCAACAGCTGTCGATTTATTATCCTCAAGCGACAGTGCGATTAGTAATCTTTCTCAAGCAACTAAACTCCTAGATTTCATTAGCGAGAATAAACTTAAAGAAACAGCACCATACCAAGATAGAAAAGAAGAAGTTTCAAAAGAATGGGCAAAAATAAAAAAAGAGCATGACTTAAAGACATCCTCAGAAATAGACAGGATATTTATTGATTCTGCCACTAAGGTTATTAGAAGGGGTAAAAAATGAGCGTAGACCCCCTCCAATATGAAAAAGAGTTTTGGGCAGATGTGATATTTAAGAACCTAAATGGATTGACACGTTCAGAAGATGCAAGTCTCAAGTTTTATGCTATGGAACTGGAAAAACAAAATGCTACTGAACAAGGATTTAGAGAATTTTCTTGGATTGCTTCCAATATATTTATTGAACTATGGGCTAAAAGAAAAAGAGAAGGTAAGAATTTAAATGAGAAAGAAATTGAGAAGCTAATAAAACAGAGTTTAAGTAATACATGGAAAGAGTATAATGAACAAAAAAATTAAGGATATTGTCTACACGATTTCTCCGAATTCAAAGATGCGTTTCTTAAATGATAAATATCTTTGGATGGAAAGAGATATTTTTATACTTGCATCAATAATTTTTAATATCGAAACTGTTTTCAGGATGAAAGAAAAAGTTAATCAGGTTAAAATATCTATTTCTGAAGAGACTGCCGAATTATGCAATTTAACAGCTCTCAAAAATGAGATAATGGATTTGTTAAATTATGTGCTGATGTATGATGTCGAGGTTATTTTTGAAGTTAATCAAGAATATTCTAAATATAAAAGAGACAAGGATTTAGAATTTAACAAATGCAATAATGTTTGTCTATTCTCCGGGGGTATTGATAGCTTTTCAGGAATTGTTACTTGTAAAAAAGAATATAAAGATATTGAAGGACTATTCGTAGCACATGGAGATCAACCTAGGGGAGTGAATATTGTCTCTACCCTCTACAAAAATGCATTAGAAAAATTAAAAATTCCAATCCACACTCTTTATGCACCCCCCATGAAAAGATATGGATACTCTCAATTAAGGGGTTTTCTTTATTGTATGTATGGTGCAATCTACATGAGTTTACTCAAAGCAGATAATCTACTTGTAACTGAATGTGGTCCAACGATGTATCAACCAAAATTCTCACCTTTTGATAGTGTAACCATGACTACTCACCCATATGTGTTAAAAAGGACTAAAAATATTATTGAATTATTTTTAAGAAGAAAAGTTCATATTATCACTCCATTTGAAAATCTAACAAAAGCAGAAGTTTTTATAAATTCACCAATAAAAAATCAATTCCAGTTTACACATTCATGTATTTCTTTAGGAACGGGAAGAAATTGTGGGCATTGTTATGGTTGCGTTGTTCGAAAAATTGGATCAATAATAGCTGATCTTAAAGATACAGCTCATGATGTACTATTAAAATATGAGACTATGAATTTTACTTCCAAGGAGAATATTTTCATTTACAAAAAACAGAGGTTGTTTAAGAGATTTGCATTAGATACCTTTGCAGCAATTTATATTTTGAAAGAAAAAGGATTTCAGACTAACCCTTACATCGAAAATTCATATGAAGCCGTCATTAATAAATTAGGTATAAAAAAGATAAAAGAAAGAATTGAAAATGTAAGGTCTGGTAAATTTATTCCTAATTTTGATAAAGAAGTTAACTAGAAAACTTAACTTTAGAGTTCATACATGTTTAATCTTCATGTAAATATTTAAAATTAGTGAATTTATCAAATAGGTCTAAGGTTTTTATAACCTTTTTTTCATAATCTGAAAAATACTTTTTATCCAATATAACCTCTTTTTTTTCTCCACCTAATAAAAAACACAATTTTGGAAGAGGAGAATCACATAATTTTAATGGTGCAGAAAATATCACTTTCCCATGAGCAAAACGATCCCTTGTTTCTATGATTTCCTTAATTAAAGTTAAAAGTTCTTTTCTTTCATCCTCTGCAAGATTATTGATATCAAGATGTTTAATCAATTCCCTAAAAAGTTTCCATTTATTCATCAATGTAAAAAATTCTTTCTCAAGAATAAGCTCTTTGAATATACATTTTTTATTTTTATTAACCATTGCATCCGAAATAAAACCGTCAAGTCTACGTTCAATATTTAAACAACTCCCAATAATTCTTCCCCTCATATTAGTAACTAAAGAATTTTGTATGCCAACATTCCTTAAATGGTCTGTTGTATAACCGCACTTTGGTGTTAGTTTTATTTCTTCAGGGTTTCTTAAATT
>JACPNI010000073.1 GCA_016185555.1 Candidatus Woesearchaeota archaeon
AGATGTGCTTAATGAAGGTGAACATATTTCAGTATCAAAGAATCAGAGCAAATACAATGTGTTTTATCCATTCAGAAGAAAATACTTGTGTTTATCATATGTTGAACACGAAAATATTATTTTGATTCATGTCAAGCCAATAACCAAAAAACTGGGGGAAAGAAAGAAATGAAAAAATTTATGAAAACATGTTATAAATGCGGAACAGATGTTAAAATAGCTAAAAGTATAAAGGAAGGTGTTACTTTAGACTGCCTGAAATGCCCAAAATGCGGTGAGGAATATTTTACTTCAAGTGAACTGATTAAGTTTGATATAAAGACTGGAAAAAGAAAATTGGTTAGAAAATTTGGTACTTTGGGGGATTCTACAGTTATGAGGTTTCCATCCGATGTAATAAAAGATTATAATATAAAACCTGGAGATTATGGGGTATTTGAGAAAAAGCCTGAGGGTATATTAATTAAGCCAATCCATGCGAAAGATATTAAGGATTAATTTATTCTTAGGGCATTAACTCTTGCACTGTACAACTACAATAATAGAAATTTAACCATGTAAGGACCTTCCAGCTTATAGCCTAATTTTTTAGAATAATATTCCCGTACACCAATACCAGAAATAACAACTAATTTATCCCTTCTATTTTTTTTACAAATATCTTCTGCAGCCTTCATAAGTTTCTTTCCATAGCCTTTATGCTGCATATTGCCTTCTTCACCAATTGCAGTTGCTGTTCCATAAACATGTAATTCACGGATTAATGCACTTGTTTTTGTAATCTCGGGTCTTAAAAATTGTGATGGAAACCTTAATCTGCAAAAACCAACTAATGTTCTCTCAGCATCTTCAATTGAGATAAAGAATTCCTTTCCTTTTGATGCTTCATATTCTTCAGTAAATAATCTTAACTTGCCAAGCTTCTTGAATCTTCCGGCTTCCCTGCATCTTATACACATGCATCTTATCCCCTTCCTTCTTGCAAGGTCTTCAACATACTGCCTTAAATTTGTCCTGTCAACCCCAGCTTTAGTCATATATGTTGGAATGTCTCTCTGAACGCGCATTATCCTTGCATAATATGGGACATTTCTTTTAAATTCAGATATTATCTCTGCTGCCTCTTCTGTTGTTATCGGTGCGAATAGTTCTTGTTTCCATAATTCATAAATCGGGGTTCCTTTTAGCACAAGGCATGGATAGATTTTGAGCATATCCGGCCTGAAATCTGAATTTGAAAATAAAGAATTAATACCTTCAAGATCCATTTCTTTTGTTGTTCCGGGCAAACCAAGCATATAATGTGCATTTATCTTAAACCCGAGGTCTTTTAGTTCTCTTATTGAATCTATTGTATCCTGCAGATTATGCCCCCTGTTGACAAGCTTTAATATATCATCATAAACAGATTGGACACCAACCTCAACCCTTGTGCAGCCAAGCCTTAACATTTCATTCCCGTATTTTAATCTTGCATAATCCGGCTTTGTTTCTATTGTCAATCCAATACATCTCACCTTAGAAGACTCATTCCTTTTTTGCTCTTTAACTAGGTCAATATTTTTTCCTTTTAACTTAAGAACTTTCTCTTTTATTTTTTTTATTCTTGCTTCATCGTTAACATCAGCGGGTAATTCAAAGAAATCTCTAAATTTTTTAAGGTCTAAATCAGCTTTTTTATCATAGAACCTGTCAGAAAAATCATTCATAGCCTTAAATGCACCTGCTGCAAATTCTTTCTGGTAATTTAAGGGAAAACTTGTAAATGTGCCGCTCATAAATATCAGATCAACCTTGTCAACCTGATGGCCGCTGACAATGTATTGTTCCAGTCTGTTGAACACCTGAAGATAAGAATCAAAATCATTCCTTATTGCCCGCATTGTAGCTGGTTCTTTTCCTGTATAACTTTGTGGCACATCACCAAAAACAGAGCCAGGACCACCGGGGCAGAATATACATACGCCATGCTTGCATGATATTGGCTTTGCCATTACAGCTACGACAGTTACTCCGGATAATGTCCTTACGGGCTTTATGAATATGCTTTTTATTTTTTTAAGATACTTTGGATTAACCCGTAACAGGATTTGTATTATTGAAGGCAGGTTTTTAGGCTTAAGTTTTTTTGCCAGCAGGTTTCTCAATCTTATAATCTCATTGGGTTTGGTTAGTTTTTTCCTAATGAGCTCTTTTGCAACTTCTTCTACAAATTCTATTTTTTCTTGTTTTTTATGCATAATGACCTATATGATAAAGAATATGTGAACTACCCCATCTTACGAAAGGGGCTTCAGAACTTAATCCTCTTTTTTCTCGCTTCAACACAGACTCTTGCTCTTTCCCAAGAGTAGGGGAGTCCGCTCCACGAAAGACAGTTCCTGCCTTACAATATTTAATTATATTTTTAGATGCATTAACATCTCTATCTAAAACTAAATCACAATAAGGACATTTAAATATCCTGTCTTTTAGTTCTAGTCTTATTGGATTTATTTCTCCGCAACAACTGCATCTCCGGGTTGTTGGCTCAAATCTATCACATTTCCATATCTGGCAACCAGCACTTTCAGCCTTGTATACCAGATATTTGTTTATGAATGTAGACCATCCTGATTTTTGAAAGTTTTTAGCATTGTAATAACCCATCATCATTCCCTTGATACTTAAATCTTCTATTCCTATAACTTTGCATTCCTTAGCTAACTTGAATGATGTTTGGTGATAGAAATTAACCTTTTGATTATCTAATCTCCAATATCTTTTTTGTAATAATTTTCTTGCTTTAAATCTTCTTTTACCTCCCTTCTTTTTTCTTGATAGGTTTCTGTGTGCTTTCTTTAATTTCTTTAATGAAATATCAATCTCTTTAGGCATTTCCATTTCAACTCCATCACTTCTAACGCCAAACTTAGAAGGAGACATATCAATTCCAA
>JACPNI010000086.1 GCA_016185555.1 Candidatus Woesearchaeota archaeon
TATCTTCCACCAGTTGCTTTCCTTTTAGCCCTTGATTGTACTATTGACATGTTTATTCTTTGAAAGAAGACTGTTTATAAAAGTTGTTATTCCCACTAAATATTTGGTTTTTAAGAAAAATAAAAAGCTTTAAATACTATTCACCTCCACCTCATCATTATGGAATCAGAAAGACCGTTGGATACATTAAACTTTGCCCGCAATAAACGGGTTATTATTGATCTTAAAAACCAGAAACAAATTATTGGGAAGCTAAAAGCATTTGATATACATATTAATGTTGTCCTGGAAGACGCTGAAGAACATGTTGATGGCGAATTAAAAAGAAAACTCGGAACAACATTTGTCAGAGGAGATACTATTATATTAATTTCTACAGTTTAGGCATTAAAACATGACAAAGGGAACTCCTTCACAAGGTAAAAAATCTGGTAAAAAGAACTTTATCAGATGCAGAAGATGTGGCAAGCCGGCATATCATGTAAGAAAAAAGAAATGCAGCGCATGCGGTTTCGGCAAAACTCCTAGGATGCGCAAGTATTCATGGCAGAAAAAAACAAAGAAAACTTATACCACAAAACTTAGATAGGTTTTTAAAATAACTAATTCTAATTTATCTTTATGCGGGAGTGCCAGAGTGGCCAAATGGGACAGATTCTTTTAAAAAAGGAAGTTCATGCTTAGGTCATTTTGTAAGAAACCTGTTGGCTTAGTGCCTACCAAGGTTCAAATCCTTGCTCCCGCAATTTTCTCTGATTTCTATTTTTTAAACTATTAGAAAAAGCTATTTTGACCAGTTTATTTAAAATCAAGTAAGGGAACATTTTTTATCTTGAAATAAAGAAAATTATAACCTAGCTTCCATATTTCCAAAAATAACTTGCCCAGAATAATTATTCCATAAAGCTTCTAAATAAAAGGGCGTTTCTTCTTCCTGCCAATTATCTTCCATTAATTTATTCATGGTTTTCAACATTTCTTGCTTCGATTTATTATGTGCTTCTATTGTTGTGTGTCCTTTTATAATTGAAATTGGCACAGAATTAGAGGGCACGAGAAATAATTTTGCAATCTTATCGTTAGAAGGTTTTGTTGTCCACCGAGAATCCATATAGAAGATAAAAGGTAAAGTATAACCAATAAAGCAACCTTCTTTGGTATTTTTCACACACTCTTGACCGAGTTCTTCACCGGCATTGCAAGACCTAGCATAAACTAACTTTTCTTTTAACAAATGATCGTTTTTACCCAGTTGAATAATTATATCTTGTTTGTAACCAAAAATACAATCAGAAGAGCCATGACCATTTAAAACAACTAACCTATAACCTAATTCATTCAGCAAACTAGAAAAATCTTTTAGGTTAAGATTTTTATCACCGATTTTCTTAGTTTTTATTGATTTTTTAGTTGCCTCATTAATAATCTCTTTAGAAAAATATGTCAAATATGTGGTAGCATCGTCATGTTCAGGACAAGTTATCAATAAACCGTCTTGCATTTTAAACAGTATTGAGTTCTTTAATAAGTTTCCCGCTGGTAATAGCTTTTATAAAATTTATATGCATCTTTATTATTTGCTTTCCTTGTTCATCTTCCTTTTTAACGTGCTCAATCATCTCATCTTTAGACATAGCACCGATCCCACCAATGGATATTTTAATATTTAATGGCATTCTTGCTTCTATTCTTGCTATGACAAGCTTCTTTATCTCTTCATTTATCTCAATTTCTTCTTTCATAGTATTTTCATAATCTCTAACTCTTTTAAAATCTTTTTACCTAATTCTGTATTGTTCTTAATTTCAAAATAAGCTGTATTCCACGTATAAGTCTTATCATCAATTACAACTATTATATCCTCCCTTAATTTATCAGGAACATTAGCATAAATCCTTAAGAATTTTTCTTTTTTATCTTCTTTCATTTTTATTCCTTATCATCAATTTAAAGATATTTCTAAAGCAACCACTTCTCACTAATGATGGAATATGTTTCTTTATAAGGTTTACCTCATTCGTACTTGTGTTATCCCGCATACAAAAATTTAAATATAAACTAAGTACTATAAAAGCTATGGCTTATGACTCTAGCTATTACAGATTTAAAAGACAGCAGATTATTGATGATGCTGTTGACAAAACAACAAGAAACTATGGAAGAAAATTAGCAGAAAAGTTAGAAAGAGGCTTAAATCGTAGTGCAGTTGAAAAGGCCTTTAAAAGACTTTATGACAGAGAACTAAGACAAAGTCATGGTGTAGATACTGATATAATAGAGCGACATGTAAGTGATCAGATTACACAAGAAATATTACAAGGAAGGTACCAGACAGCAAGCAAAGTAAGAAGATTTCTAAGGGGAGCAAAACAAGTTGGAAGAAAGGAAGTTGATGTTGGGGGCTTTGGTTTCTATGCAACACACCCGCTTAAAGGTTTAAAAAGATTATTTGGTTATGAAGAAGATAGGGCTTCAAGGGAAAAGGCACTTAGTGAAATAATTCATAATGCTCCTAATGAAGAGGTTAAGGAAAAAGCCGGGGAAATACGTGATTATCTTAAATGGGAAGATACACTAGAATGGTTATATAGGGGAAGGATTGGGGGTATGAAAAAAGGTAAATTTTTACGTGCAGAAAATAAATTACGGAAAAAAGAGAAGAAAGAAGAAAGAGATTTGGTTAAAATAGTAAGAGACAGCATAGCAGTTGTTGCTTTTATAGGCGCTGTTGCTTTCATTGCCAATACAGGAGGTGCTCCTTTTGCCTTAACCGGAAGCGCTATACTGGAAAAACCGGCAGTAATTGGGGATGGCTTGATAATTGGAATTTTCTTGTTCTTAATAGCCTTGGGGATTAGATTAACAAGCAAAGATTAATTTTCAAATCTTTTTATTAGTAAAAAAAAGAAAATCTTATATAATGCAACTACTACTATCACCGAAAGTAAACCGACGACTGAAGAAATTTTAAATCCTTCAGGCCCATAAAACATATAATTAAGATATAGGTTTGATGTAAGAAAAAGGAAAACAAAAAATAACAGGAACATTGGAAAATATGCCGGAACCAAAAGATAGGCTTTTTTAATCCCAATCACAAAGGTTTTTTTGAAAGTTTCAATAATTGAATTTCTATCAACCAGATAATAAGCAAGAATAAACAAGTAAGAAACAATAAATAATGATGCTAAGAAAAGAAAAATCTGCTGCAGGAAATTAGGAACCTGAACCCCAAAAGAAACAAGAACAAACAGACGGAGTATCTCTAAAAATTTTCTTAATGCAAGATACATTATAAAAAATAAAGGCAAAGTCAATACTAAAAATTTAAAGAAATATTTTAAATCAAACAGTTCTTTAAAATTCTTTATGCCGGGGGCCTTAAAACTGATTCCTTCAAAAACAATAAATATAATGAATAACACGAGCGGGACTAGGAAATATATTAAAAATAAGGATTTTGTGTTTAACAAGTCGATATTGTTAATCAGACTATCAAGCTGTGAGTAATCAATAGAATTATTTTCGAGTGCTGATTTAAGATCTGTAATCTGCGGGGTATAGCTCTGCATCAGCGCAAGATAGCTGTAAAGTTTGTTTTTTGCATAAAAAAGAAAAGAAAAAAAAGAAACAGAAAGCAATAATTCCGGAATGAATACTAAGGCAAACCTAGTTCTGACGTTATCAAAAAACTGTTTTAAAAAACTCTCTTGTCTCATTCCAAGTTGGGTCTGATACCCCGTAGCTTGCTACGATTACCCTTCCCCCCCATTATATTTATATAATTAAATATATCAA
>JACPNI010000076.1 GCA_016185555.1 Candidatus Woesearchaeota archaeon
CTTTTAAACCATACTTCATTAACCTTGGTTCCTTCATCAAAAGCTTAAATAAAAATTTTGTTGGAAAATCCCGGTCATTACTTTCTACAATATTCTTTATTTTTTCTTGAGATATTAATCTTAATAATTCATTATATTCTTTATCACTAAATCGATCCATTGCTTTTCTAATAGCCAAACCCAACCATAAATCCTTACCAAACCTTTTTCTCCATAAAGATTCATAATTTTGATTATTAACAATTGATTTAGTTAATTCCTGTGCACCCATTAAACCATAGATAATCCCACCATAGGTTGTTGCTTTTACGTGTGTTGCTGCATCACCAAGCAGATAAATATTATCTAACTGAGATTTAACATAAGGATCATACTCAGGAATAATACCAGAAGGATAGTCTATAATCTCATAACTACCTCGTTTTTTTAATTTTCTTAATAATTCATTAAAAATCGAATTAACATTTGTATAAGCAACTACCCAACAATAAACCTTCTTTTTCCATAAATTCCAGCTGATTTTGCAACCAAAGAAGAAGGTCCATCTGCCCCTATTAAATATTCAGTCTCATTAACTTCATTATTAATTTTAATCTTAAGCTTGCCATTATTTTCTAAACCATTAAATTTGCTCTTTAAATGTAATTTAGCACCGGCATTTACAGCTTCTTCTGAAATATGCTGATCAAATTTACTTCTATCAAAAACAATATCCCTTTTTCTTAATTTAAAATATAACTCATTATTATCCGGAGAGATTATCCTATAAGTGGTAATTTCATTCATAATAAGAGATTTATCTAGGTTAATTACATCGAGTAAAGCTCCTGTTGTGATTCCTGTACATTGTATTGGAATACCAACTATAGAATGATCCTCATATAAGTTTACCTTATAACCTTCCTTCGCCAGTAAATAAGCTGCATGACTTCCTGCTGGGCCTGCACCTATAACTGAAATCATATAAATAAACCAAAAAGAGGAATTTATAAGGATATTTGACAATAAATCCATAAGCTTTAAAAGATAATTTAAAGGTTTTTAATTGATGAAAAGACGTAGGTTTCTTAAGACTATTCTTTTTGCAGGCTTGGCTACAGCAGGGATTACAGGATATAATATAGGAACCATTGGGTTTTCAGAAATGAATAAATTTATTGCTGACTCATTCAAAGATACAATTCCAAGGGATCCAAGAAAACTAGATGATTCCCATGCCCACTTTAATTTCCCAAAGAATGATTTGGAGTTGAAGGTTTTTTTAAATACGCTACTACTAAAGGTTGACAGACAAGCAATAACCTCATCAAACTATAGTAATAGAAAGTTATTAAGGTATAGCGAACTCCTCGAGAGTATAAAAAAAAGCGCGGATAGTGATATAAAAAACCATTATAGCATAGAAAACAAAGGGCTAGTAGCTATTATTAAAAAAGATAACTTAAAGACAGAGATATACCATTCCCAGGAGATTCGTACTTTACAGGGCTTTCATATAATAGCAGAGGGCTGTGAAATATATATACATGATAGTTTAGATGCAAGCAAAACAATAGATGAAATACACAAACAAGAAGGGATAGCCATAATTGCGCATCCGTTTACAGTTGAAAGAGGCCCTTTTGTTTTTTGGTATCCAAATAAGGAGCAAAGAAGATTACTTGAAGAGGAGTTACTTCCAAAAGCAGACTCTGTAGAGGTTTTTAATGCCATGAACATATTACACATGATCTTATCAAACTCTAAAATAAAATATTTGATGAAAGACTATATTAATACAATTAAAGGCATAGCAGTAACAGACCTACATAAAGGCTTATCAAAGCAGGGTTTAAAACAAATAGGAAAGGCAGGGATATTGTATAATGAATTTAACACAGACAAATTAACAGATAGAGAGATTTTTAATAAGAAAAGAACCAAATTAAGGTCAGGAAACTATGAGTTAGTTGAAAATTACATAGACTTGGCAACATTTTTCAGGGTTATTGATTAAAAATGGATTACCTAATAAAACCAACAAAAAGCAACAATTATTCAATGGTAATTTCCAAATTGAGTAAGTTGGATATTAAGGAAGCCATTAATAATTCTGAAGTCCTGTTTTCAGATATAGATGATACGATTGCACCAACATATTCAAAAAGGATAGTTATAGAAAATTTTTTTAATCTTGATTTAACAGAAAAGCTTGACTTCGCACAATGGATAACAAGAAGGCTTCCAGGTTATTTATTACACCAAAAAAAAGTCCATACCAAATTATGGTTTGATTATGTTGACAGGTTTCTAGAAGATAAAGAGATTAAAATCAATGAAAAACAGCTTGAAAATCGGCTATATCCTGGTGTAAAAGAAACATTCAGCCTTATACCAAAACAAGTAAGAAAGGTTCTTGTAAGCAGGAACATAAAAGAAGTAGTTGATGCTTACAAAATGATACTTAGCTTTGATGACAGTTACTATTTAATGAAAAACAAAGCAAGTGTAATTGGAATGTATAAAGATAAAAGTAAGTTTGTTGCTATCGGGGACTCCAGGGAAGATGGCGACATGCTTGATCCACTAAAAGAATTTGCATCATGCCTTGGCATCTGGGTTGCCTCTTCAAAAAAAGAAATAAATGAAAAATATGATGTAAATATAAGTAGAAACTGGAAAGGTCTTGAATCTATATTAGGAAGCTGATAACAAGCCCAGATAATAAAGGTATAAAGAGGTTATCATTAAGTATAAGCAAATCAGAGTCATTAATGGATTCAACTGACATAGCAACAAAACTCCCTA
>JACPNI010000087.1 GCA_016185555.1 Candidatus Woesearchaeota archaeon
AGGGATTGAAGATTCAGTTAAGGCTACATAATGGTGTAAGGGTTGATGAGGTTAATCCAGATCTTTTAAAGAAAATGAAGCAGGCTGGGTTTACAAGTTTGTCTTTTGGTATAGAATCTGGCAGTGAAAAAGTTTTGAAAAGGATGAAAAAATCAATTAATATAGAGCAAGTAAGAAAGGCGGTTCAGTGTAGTATGGATGCAGGCATAGAAACAACAGTTAATTTTATTATAGGCCATCCTGAAGAAAATTATGAAGATGCTTTAGAGACAATAAAATTAGCTGAAACTTTATACGCAGATAAGATTAATTTTAACAGCGCTATTCCTTATCCTGGGACTGAGTTGTATGATTGGATAAAAGATAATGCAACGTTTACTAAGGATGTTGATGAGTATTTGAATAATTTAAGCCCGGGAAAGGTTGGAGAGCCATTTTTCTACACAAAAGACTTTACAAAAGAGCAAAGAGAAGAGTTAATTGAAAGAGGTCTTTATAATTTCAGAAAGAGATTAATAAAAACAAGGTTCAAAGAGCCATTTGCTTCTGTTTTAGCTTTATTGGCTAGATCAGATAAAATGTTTACTTATATGGAAGTCATGAAAACCAAGCCGGCCATAATCAATTTTGTTAAGCCGATTATAACTAGGAGAAAAGGCGTTAATTCTGCACTAGTTTAGCTTTCTATCTTTTCTATAACTTTATCTAGTACCTTCATTGGAAATCTCTGGTTTATTGCCCTTAGTATTATTGCATCTTTTTTATCAAAACTCTTAGTTATAACTAAAAGAAAAAGATATATTGAAGCAAAAATAAGAAAGCCAGCACCCATTGTAATGATATTTAGCGGTATAAAAGTTGATTTTATGAGAATATAAACCAAAAATAAAGAACCAAATAGTGATAGAACTATCTTAAAATAATTAAGATTAAATACATTCATCTTAGAAACATGGGCTGATGCTACTATCATGGAAAAGCTCATTAAAGCATAAGAAATTCCACTTGCCATTGCAGCACCGGAAACCCCATAATTTTTTATTAATATTATGTTTAATATTATATTAACTATCATTGAAAATGTTGTGATATACATTATAGTCCTTGTTTTCTTTACCATCAACAATAAGTCTCTTGAATTATACATAAAACCATGAATAAAAAATCCAACTGTTAAGAAGATTAATCCCAGATAACCAGGAATATATTCTGCACCAAATAATATATTCATCACCTGTTTTGGAAAGAATAAAAAGATCATTAAGAATAGCCCATTTACAATGAATATAAGCTTAAATGTTATATTATAGAATGCATCCAGTTCTTCTTTGCTGTTTTTATAAACCCTTGTAGCTATAGGCAGGAATAATATACTTAAGGCCTGTGGGAATATTAGGATTAATTTGGATGTTGGTGTTACCGCATTATAAATCCCAACCTCTGCAGCCGTCCTCATGTTACCGAGTATTAAAGTATCAACCCAGGTAAGTAATATAACAATCAGGTTATTGAATAATAACGGCCAGGAATATATTAAAAGCTCTTCTTTAATCTCCGTATTTGCAATCTTCGATTTTATTAATGGAAAAACTTTCTTCTCTATGAAATAAAATGCTAAAAAAAAGCTGGAAATCAGTGATATTGAAACTGCTATTGTGGCACCAAACACACCATAGCCAAGATAAATTAAAATTAAAGTTGCAATTACCTTTACTATATTTTCTGTTATGGCTCTTGAATAAATGTCATATTCTGCCCTTTCAAAACCCCTTAAAGCACTAACAATTATAGTCCTTACATTGTCAAATGGTATTGTAATTGCAAGTATCTTTATTATAACGCTTAGTCTTGGTTCATGAAAGAATTGTAAGGCAATATAATCAGAAAGAACAAAAAGTAAAAATGCAATTAACAAACTAAAATAAGTAGACAGTTTTATTCCTGATAATATGCTTCCCCTTATTTTTTCATTTTCATTAGAAGCACGGAAATTAGCAACATACCTTAGGATACCAGCATCAAGGCCAAATAAGCTTATGGTAGTTAAAATCCCGGCAATTGCTAATCCTAATGAAAGAAGACCATATTCTTCTGGACCTAGCCTTGCTACTATTAACCTATAAGCATAACCAAGTATCTTCGATATTATTAAACCAAAGAAGACAAACCCAGCACCCTTGAATAAACTTTTAAATGAATCTTCCAGTGACATTTTATTAACTTAGATTAATAAGGTATTTAAATTTTATATATGAGCTATCTTTTATGAAAATTGCGGTTATAGGTCCAACTTATCCTTATCGTGGAGGTATTTCTCACTATAACACTTTATTATGTGAAAATTTAGCAAAGAAGCATGATGTTACAGCAATTTCTTTTACTAGATTGTATCCAAAGATGCTGTTTCCGGGGAAGGATCAAAAGGATTTGGAAAGCAAGGAAAAAATAGGCTTTAGTTCCATAGAAATGATTGACTCTGTTAATCCGTTGACGTGGAAAAGAACTTATAAACATATTAAAGAAAATAATTTTGACTTATTGATCTTGTATTGGTGGACACCTTTTTTTACCTTTGTTTTCTCTAAAATATGTAGATTAGTCAAGAAAAATACCGAAACAAAGATATTATTTATTTGTCATAATGTACTGCCGCATGAAAAATCATTTTTAGACAGGTTTCTCACAAAAAAAGTTTTAAGATATGGTGATTTCTTTATAGTTCATTCTAATCAGGATAAGAATAATTTACTTCAAATACTCCCAAATGCTGATGTTAAAACCAGCGTACACCCAACTTATGAAATTTTCAAGACTAAAGAGGTTAAAAAAGATATTAGTTATTTGAAATTAAGAAAGAAAGTAATATTGTTCTTTGGTTTTGTAAGGTCATATAAGGGTTTAATTTATTTAATAAAGGCGATGCCTAAAATACTTAGAGAAGTTGATTTGGATCTGCTAATAGTTGGTGAATTTTGGAAAGACAAACAGAAATACATAGATGAAATTGATAAAATGGGTGTTAAAGATAATATTAAGATTGTTGATTCTTATGTGCCGAATGAAGAAGTTGGGAACTATTTTGAAATTGCAGATGTTATTGTTTTGCCTTATTTAACAGCAACAAATAGTGGCATAGTACAGACGGCTTTTGGCTTTGATAAACCGGTTATAGTTACTAATGTTGGGGGCCTTCCTGAGGTTGTTGATAATAATAAAACCGGTTTAGTAGTCCCTTCTGAAGATGAGAATGCTTTAGCTGATGCNNNNTTTATTATAGAAACCATAAAAAACAGGAGTTCGTAAAGAATATAAAGAAAGAGAAGGCAAGGTTCTCTTGGAGCAATATAGTCAAATTAATTGAGAATTTCAGGTAAAATGCCAGCAGATTATCTAAAGTATGCGTTAATGAACAAGGAAAAATTGAAGCATCCTGCCTATTTGATATTCTTTATAACAAATAGATGTAATCTTAAATGCGGGCATTGTTTTTATTGGGAAAGCCTAAACACAGCAGGAGCAGATAAAGAGCTTACTATCAAGGAACTTGAGGATTTTGCAAAACAATTAGAGCATCTGGAGTGGCTTGCTTTATCAGGGGGGGAACCTTTTTTAAGAAAGGATATAGATGAAGTAGTAAGGGTCTTTAGAGAGGTTAATGGTGTTAAACAAGTGACAATACCAACAAATGGAATGTTGCCAAAGATGGTGTTAGAAAAATCTGAATCCATACTTAAGATCTCCCCGGGATTAGAGCTTTCTTTAAATTTATCAATAGACGGTCTAGAAGAAACACACGATTATATCCGAGGTGTTAAAGGCAGCTTCAAAAAGCAGCTCGAGACATATAATCTTGTTAAAGACCTTAAGGGAAAGTATCCTAATTTCTATTTAAGGGTCAACACTGCAATATGCAATAGGAATTTTAAGGAACTTAAGCAGTTTGATGATTTCTTAAAAAAAGAAATGCCAATGCTTGATTCACATAACTTTGAATTTATGAGGGGAACAGCAAAAGATCCGGGCTTAAGCGGTTTAAACTATGATGATATGAAGGAAACAATTAAACTATTGCATGATTTGATGTGTAACTACAAATTTTTTACTGAAAAGGGTAAATTCAAATCAAGAATGGTCAGGGCAACTAAAATGTATTTGTATAATCTTTATGCCGAACAATTGAAAAATAATAGAAGGGATATAAAATGTTATGCTGGTACTACTCATGTGGTTCTTGATCCTTTGGGGGATGTTTATGTTTGTGAAAGCTTGCCAAATTGTATAGGGAATATAAGGAAGAACACATTTGATGAAATCTGGAATGGAGAAAAAGTAAAAGAAGTTAGGGATTTAATAGAAGCTAAGAAATGCTGGTGCAACCAT
>JACPNI010000083.1 GCA_016185555.1 Candidatus Woesearchaeota archaeon
CCAATTCCAACCTTGGACGGAAGTGCATTGACTTGATATGCAAGATTCCTTTTATCAAGAAAGTGCTCTATAAAATACAAATCATTTGGCATGACAACATTCCCTGTCGGATTTCCATTGCTGCCATTTGCTATCCAGATAGAAGCACCCTTGCCAAATTGCGCACAGTTTTCCTTATCATTTACACCAGCATTTTGCGGATTAAAAGCTATATCAACATCAGCTGAAAGCATAACAGAATTAGAATAAATTTCAGATAATTCTGCATTTACGACAGTTAATTTGCGCAGTTCTTTTATTACATTCTCCATAAATATGTCATTTGCTCCACCAACACCAACAGAGCCTATTTCTTCCCTTGAAACACCTAAGGCTATTGAAGTGTATTTTGGATTCTTTACTTCTGTTAATGCCTTGATGGCAGCAAACATACAAGACCTGTCATCATGGCCATATCCAACTATGTAATTTCCAAGCAGTTGCGTTGCTTCAGCAGGAACAGCATGAAATTCAGTGAATCCAGAATTAAAATCTTCTTTTGTTATTTTAGGGCTATCTTTTGATATTGTTTTATTTAGTGCTTTAAGAAAATCTTTTATGGTTTTATATCCAGTAAAAATATCCAGATTTTCAAGCTGAAATGCATCCTTGTATGATTTCTCAGAATATCCTTGTGGGTTATGTATTGTTGGTTCCGGTATATGACCGGGCATCTGCCATTCAACTGGAACTCTTTTATTCTTACTTTTTTTTACAAGTGTTTTCCCAAATACTACTAATGGCCTATCCATCCACTGATGCGGGTAAAAGCCACCGTAGGGTCTTGTATCAAGATAAACCCCATCTGATTTCTCAATAGCAGAAACAACTTTATTTGTAAGTGTACAGAAGTCAACATGCGCACCTGCAATATTTATACCTTTGCCAATATCCTTTTCACCCAGAACAACAGCGGCAATATTTATATTATTCCTGTCTATAAAATAAAATTTGTTTGATAATTTATTTTTAGAAAATAAGTCATATTTTACAAAACCTTTGTTTTCAAGGTATTTTACGCTAGCTGCTACAACCTTTGATGGTGTTCTTGCAATATCAAGATAAGACATATATTCTTTTACTAATTTATCTAAGTCTCTCCTTGAAGATTTAAGGGCTTTATCAGAACTGTAATATTTGGTCATAGTCCGCCAATTCCCTAGATAATATTTTATATAAAAGCTTATGTGTATTTTATCCTATTTATTGTGCTATATATTTTAGGAAAAGACGAGGAAAATAATCCCTACGGAGGTAAAAATCCGAAACGTTTATAAATGATTAAGTTGTCGTTTTTAAAGCTTATAATAAGGAGGATTCATTTAAAATGGCAAAACAAAAACCACACTTAAACTTAATCTTTGTAGGTCATGTAGACCACGGAAAAAGCACTACAGTTGGTAGACTATTATATGATTCTGGAATAATTGATGAGCAGACAATGAGAAAGCTCAAAGAAAAAGCCCAGGAACTTGGTAAGGCTGGCTTTGAGTTCGCTTTCGTTATGGATCAATTGAAAGAAGAAAGAGAAAGAGGAGTTACCATAGACTTATCTCATCAAAAGTTTTTAACACCAAAATATGAGTATACAATTATAGATGCTCCAGGTCATAAAGATTTTATTAAAAATATGATTACAGGCGCATCGCAGGCTGATTCAGGATTCTTGGTTGTAGCTGGTACAGAAGGTGCAATGGCCCAGACAAAAGAGCATGCATGGCTATGTAGAACCCTTGGGGTTAGCCAGATAGGTGTACTTATAAATAAAATGGATGCTGTTAATTATGAGGAAGCCAAATTTAACAAAATAAAAGACGAGATTTCAACTTTATTAAGAACAGTCGGCTATAAGCTAGACCAGGTTCCATTCATCCCGATAAGTGCATTGAAAGGAGACAATATTGTTAAGAAATCTGAGAATATGTCTTGGTATAAAGGTCCGACATTACTAGAACAGTTAGACATATTCAAAGAGCCAGAAAAGCCAACAAACCTGCCATTAAGATTGCCTATACAGGATGTATATAATATTACAGGCATAGGCGTAGTGCCTGTCGGTAGAGTAGAAACCGGTATAATGAAAGTTGGTGATAAAGTTGTCGTAACACCTGGTAGAGAAGGAAAGGGTGTATTTGGAGAAGTTAAGACAATTGAAATGCATCACGAACAAATTACCCAGGCAGAACCGGGGGATAATATCGGATTTAACGTTAGAGGTATAAACAAAAAAGATATTGCAAGAGGGGATGTATTGGGGCATGAAAGCAATCCTCCAACTGTTGTTACAGAATTTAAAGCCCAAATTGTGGTTTTAAATCACCCAACTGTATTAACTGTGGGGTATACACCAGTATTCCATATACATACTGCTCAAATAGCATGTCAGATAACTAAGATAGACAAGAAGCTTAACCCGGCAACTGGAGAAGTATTGCAGGAGAATCCGGATTTCATTAAAACAGGAGATGCTGCAATAGTTACTGTGAAGCCAACAAAGCCATTGGTTATTGAGAAGGTTAAAGACATTCCACATATGGCAAGGTTTGCAGTAAGGGATGCAGGATCAACAGTTGCAGCCGGAATATGTATTGATTACGTAAAGAAAACGTAAGATGAAAACTGTTCTTGTTTATAGTTATTTACCTAAAAGTCTAGAGGAATCAGTTCTTATTTTATCAAATATATTGCGAGCAAAGAGAGAGATGGATATTTATCAAGTTCATCATCGTTTTCTAGATGTTACTTTGGGAGATAGATGTTACGTTTCTTTTAGTAGTTTTGGTGGTGCTTCAGAAGGTTTACTTAAGACAGCAATTAAGGATTTTATTAAAGTTGCAGGAAATCCTTATTTTGTAAAAGGAAATTATAATTTAGTCGAGGATACGTTGAAGTTATCTGGTAAAGGGTTAGAAAGAAGGTTTTATGGTTGTGCCGTTGGTAAACATGTAGTTGATCTTAAGTAAAGCTTATAAACACATTATTTTCTTTTAGACTATGCAAAAAGCGAGAATAAAATTATCAAGTAACAATATAGGTAAATTGAATGAAATATGCGGTATGATCAAGGATATTTCTGACAAAACAAAAGTAGAAATGCATGGTCCCATTCCATTGCCAACTAAAATAATGAAGATAACAACAAGAAAAACAGTTTGTGGTGATGGAAAGGCAAGTTTCGATAATTATGAAATGCGGATACATAAAAGATTAATTGATTTGGGGGTTGATGAAAGGGCATTAAGGCTGGTTATGCGAGTTCCAATCCCTGAAGAGGTGCAGATAACAATAGATCTTCTTGGGTAAGTATGAAATTATTTTATTCTAAGGCGCCATTTAATTTTCTTGGAGTGTCAGATCAGAGTTTTAACAATGCAAAGGTTGTAATATTGCCTGTTCCTTATGATGGAACTACTTCTTATCGGGCTGGAACTAGGGATGGCCCTAAGGCAATAATTGATGCATCGAGGTTCATGGAGCATTATGACGTTGAAACTAAAAAGACTATTTCTGATTTAGGATTTTTTACATTGGATGAACTTGAACCATCATCAAATAGCGCGGAAGAGACAATAATGCGTGTTCAGGAAGCGGTTCAAGACATTTTAAATGCAAAAAAATTTCCTGTTGTCATTGGTGGTGAACATTCAATTACCCTTGGGGCAGTAAGGGCATTCTCTAATGTATATAAAAACCTAACGATCCTGCAAATAGATGCACACAGCGATTTAAGGGATGAGTGGGAAGGTAGTAGGTATAGCCATGCATGTGTAATGAAAAGGTGTTCTGAGATAGCTAAGATTACACAGGTTGGGATAAGGAGTATAAGCAAAGAGGAAGCTGACCTTATTAAAAGTTCAAACAATATTAAAACCTTCTTTGGAAATGCATTTGATGTTAATAATATTCTAGAGTCTCTAACTGATAATGTTTACATTACAATTGATATTGATTCTTTAGACCCAAGTATAATGCCCTCTACTGGGACACCAGAGCCCGATGGTTTATCATGGAAACAGGTTTTAGGACTAGTTGATGCAGTTGGCAAAAAGAAAAACGTTGTTGGAATTGATTTAGTTGAATTAGCACCAATACCGGGAAATGTAGCCCCGGATTTTTTAGCTGCAAAATTATTGTACAAGGCTATTGGTTATTCTGTAAAGACTTAAGAATATTTGGTAATTCGAAGGAAAATTTAGATTTCGGCATTATCTCATTAAATCCATATTCCAATGCTTTTTCTCTTAGATCAATTTGTGTATGAGAAAGATAGCAAATAGTTCTTACATTAAATTCTTTAATTAAGTTAAAGTTTTCAATTAAATTTGAATTAAGATCGAATATTATTAATTTTGGTTTGTCTTTAACCTCTTGAAGTTCTTTATTATCATAGATAAATAAAACTGAAAGATTTAGTTGATTTGCAGTTTCTTTTATCTTAGCTGCAAAAAATACATCTCTTACTATTGCAATTATATCTGGCATTTAATCAAATCCTATCAATAATGTTGCATCACTGTTAATTATTTCAAGATTGTATTTCTTAACTAATAAACTATGTACTTTTTCTGAAGGTGACGATGAAACAACATTTTTTGCTTTAACCTCTGGAAAAGGAATTGGGGGAAAAATAGCCCTTCCATCTTTGTTTATAACTATCTCACCAATAGGCTTTCTGAATTTATCATCATGTGTTAGAACCAAGGTATATTTTCTCTTTGCACACTCAATTACCCCGACGTTACTTTTATTCTCTAACTTGATTATCTGTTTTTTATCCTCTTTAGTTAAGAGTTTTACATTCGAAAGTCCTTTGATTTTTACCAAATCTTTTATAATTTTATCTATTTTCATATTAAATAATATAAAGAAAAAATTTAA
>JACPNI010000078.1 GCA_016185555.1 Candidatus Woesearchaeota archaeon
CGCTGTTATGTGTTTTTTCTGCAAGAAAAAATGCCGAAGCGAAGCATAGGAACAGTATGACACAGGACACTATCCGTTAGAATAAAAATTTTGAATTTCTTTCCAACCTTCATCTAATTTTTTTGCGAGAGAGTATCTTGTAATAATATCTTTTCGACCAATTAATCCTTTTGAAGTCCTATCAAATTCGGAAGATGATTTTGAGATTGTTAAATGAGGATTATAATTATCTCCAAAATATTGTCTTGCAATTGCATCAAATTCTGCGTCAGCATAATTTCTTACAGCTCTAACTATTCTCTTGTGCAACTGCAAAAGTTCATCAGAACGAGATAATCTCAAAACTAAAGAATCTTTATCAAAATCATCTAAGCCTAAAGTTTCAATTTCAAAAGGATTAAAACTAATTTGAGACAAATCAGAAACTAATTCTTTTTCCTGTTCGTGTTCCATATAAAAAACACAAAGTGTAGAATGTAATCCGGAACCCGGAAGAACTAAATGATTTTGTCTCAAAATCAAATCAGATAATTCTTCATTTGGTCGAAAATAGGCAAGATACTTCATAAATTTTGGAAAGAAATGCAGTAATATAAATATTTGGATAGTGTCCGAGTAATATTGCACATAACATATGCGATTAAGCGAAGTGGGGTAAAATTGCGCCTGCAAAGTAAATTTGAAGTCCTCGTTTCTATAAACTGAGCGAAAGCGATATATTAAGAACAAAAATCAAAGGGCAGTTTCCTGTTCAAAGCCTAAGGCTCTTAAAGAGAGCATATCTAAAGGTGTTTTGAGGAGTATTTAAATAGTAATTAGTTATTATTTTGTTAAAAAGAGGTTAAGAAATGAAAAATAGAGCTTTATCTAAAAAAATAAGTTGGTCATTTTTAGTATTTTTAGTTCTGTTGTTGGTATTCTCGATTGTGCCTTTGGCCTCAGCTGATACAGATACAACCGATGGCGGAAACACCTGGCTGGAATTGGAAATACCAAGAGACGGTGAAGTACATAATATCGCCGTTGATCCTCAAAATTCAAATATAGTTTATATCGTAACTACTAATGTACTTTACAAAAGCATAGACGGCGCAAAGACCTGGAAAGAGCTTACCACCTTTGGTGTGGATCGGGATAGTGAAGGCTATGATGGGCGTTCAGTATCATCTATCACTATAAGTCCTGCAGATAGCAGTATAATTTATGCCGGGACAACACATGGAAATGTATATAAATCAACCACTTCAGGAGAAAGCTGGATTGACATAAGCGATAAATTTAAGGTCATTTCTCCGATAAGCAGCATATCTTTCAACCCAAAAAACACCCAGGAGATATTTATTTCTACCGGGCTTTGGTATTGGGGCACTTTTACAAACAGGCCACAAACTGGCGAAGGATTGTTTAAATCATCAGATGGAGGAGAAAATTTTGTAAAACTTCAGAACGAATTTGGCTCTGATTTGGTTCCGGATGTGGAGGTCATAGGAAACACTGTTTATGCGGTTGTCCACCATGCTCCAGAATCTGTGGAAGAGTGGTATGGTTTTTTCAGATCAAAAGATTCAGGGAAATCTTGGCAGAAATTGTTGGATTCCAGAGATAAATCAAAAACTGACATTCAGATGTTAACTCATGTTACGGTGAGCCCAAACAATGAAAATAATATAATAGTTTCTTCTGCCAGCGTAGCAGACAAAAGCCCTGCATTTTTTGTATCTTTTGATGCTGGAGACTCTTGGAAACTAATAGGGAAGGAGTCAACAGAATCCATTATGTATACACATGAGCTGAAATTTGTCAATGATAGTCTTGTATACGCAGTAGATTATTATAGAGCTTTTATGAAGTCAGAAGATGGGGGCTTAACCTGGAAATGGTCATCAAATGGTATCAGAAGAAGCACCATTTATTCTTTGCAAGTACATCCCTTGAACAGAAATTTGGTTTTAGCTGGAACAATAGACGGTGCATTGCACATGACATATGACGGCGGCAATAAATGGGAAAGAATTTTTCAGGGTCCTGAACAAAATTATATTGCTGGAATTGAATTTAATCCAAAAGATTCTAATATGTTATATTTTGGTGTTTCTGGTTTAAGCGATGTTGAGAGTGGAAGATATTACGGCGCGCCTTGGGACGATACAGGATTGTATACCTCAAAGGATACCGGAAGAACCTGGACCAAATCATCCAATCTCCCCCATCCAAATGAGCCTAGCAATCAATTAGAAATTTATTCTATATTAATTCATCCCGACGACCCCGATATTATGCTTGTCGGAACATCGTCTGAAGGCGTTTATATAACTGAAGATGGAGGAAAAACATGGCAAGAGTCTAACTTGGGAATTCCAGAAGATCATTTCTACTGGAACATGGAGTTTGATGGTCCTAGTGAAAACCGGGCTGAAAGAGAATGTAAAGAATTCTATAGAAAAGGTGAATACAAGTCAGGATGTTTCTATTATGCAACACGCACAAGTATGAGCTTGTTTGTCAACCCTCACGACAAGAATGAGATTTGGTATACCACCTTAAATGGTATTTTCATTTCAAAAGACTTAGGAAAAAGCTGGCAGTGGCTTTCGGATGATTTAAAAAATATTCATACACATTATATGGCCTTTGACATTTCTGATCCTAACACCATTTATGTTGGCACACATCAAGGAGCGATTGATGAAAGCGGACGTTTTATTAATTCTTCAAAAGGCTTGTTTATATCGAGGGACGCAGGTAAAACGTGGAATCAGGTAGTTAATGGGCCGGGGGAGGGTTATAGTATAAGAGCTATCGCTGTTAATCCAAAAAACCCGGATTTTGTGGTAGTAGGAACTGAGGATCCTTTGTTTATTAGCGAAGATAAAGGCAAAACCTGGAGAAAGACAGAACTCGAAGGTTTAAAAGAAGCGAACAAAATAAAAATCGATGCAACTGCAAAAATAATTTATTTGGGTACAGGAAATGTTGGAGTTTGGAGAGGTATAATTGGTTTTGATTCTTCTCAGCCGGCAATGATAGAAATAACAGGGATTTCTGCTCCACATTCTGTCAAAAGTGGTCAACCTTTTGCCATCATTGTTTCTGTTGATAATATCGGTAGCGAGTCTGGCTCCTTGCCACTCCATGTGAAAATTGGATTATTTGAATCAGAGCAAACAGTATCACTATCAAAAGCAGATCAAGCCACGGCAACATTCTATCCTGCTCTCAAACAATCTGGAGAGTATAGCATACTTGTCAATGATATTGAATATGGAAGAATCTTAGTTACAGAAGATAATAAACCCGCGGGAAAGATGAATGGGGAAGAAAAAGAAAAAAATATTTTTGAAAAGATAATTAACTTTTTTAAGGGTTTGTTTGGAAAATGAAAAAGATAATTTTCATCTACTTCTCAAAACGTCCTTTATTAATATTAAGAAAACTGCCCTCTTTCGTCGTTAGACTTCAAATTTATTGCAACTAACGACTTATAGAGATAAATTTATATACTTTTTAGGTTTAAGCCTCGGAATGGATATTTGAACAAACTTAAACTTGAAATGAAGTAGGGAGATATTGTTAGGGCATTCAAAATTAGAAACAACCCAAATTTACACACACGTTTCAAATTTCCAGATAAAAAATATTAAAAGCCCAATAGAAGAGTTATGAACAATGGCAAAGAAAGACTATTATGAAATCTTAGGTTTAAGCAAGAATGCTTCTAAAGAAGAAATAAAAAAAGCATACAAAAAGCTTGCCATGAAATACCATCCTGATGTTTCTAAAGAGCAGGGAGCAGAAGAAAAATTCAAGGAAATATCAGAAGCCTATGCTGTTTTAAGTGATGATGAAAAGAGGACAAATTACAACCAATTCGGGCATGCAGCTTTCGACCAAAGGTATACGCAGGAGGATATTTTTAGGGGTGCTCATTTTGAAGATATTTTCTCAGAAATATTCGGTGATGAAGGCTTTGATGTTTTTGACATGTTTTTTGGAAGAAGCGGCAGGAAAAGAAAAGCAAGAGGCAGTGATATAAGGCATGACATGGAAATAACCCTTGAAGAAGCAGCAAAAGGCATTGAGAGAAACATTGAAGTTGAAAGATATGAAAAATGTGATTCTTGTGACGGTTCTGGTGCAGAGGATAATGAACTGAGGGACTGTGATTCTTGTAATGGATCCGGCATAATTAGAAAAACGCAAAGAACAGTATTCGGGATTTTCAGCCAAAGCTTTCAGTGCAATGACTGCAATGGAGAAGGAAAAAAACCAAAGCACATATGCAGAGCATGTAAAGGCAATGGTGTATTAAAGAAAGTCAAAAAAATTAAGGTTAAGATTCCTGCTGGTGTTGACAATGAATCCATATTAAAATTAAGAAATGAAGGGAATACTGCCAGGAACTCAGAAATAAATGGGGATCTTTATGTCATAATCTATGTTAAATCCCATGAGGTTTTTGAAAGAAAAGGCAATGATATCTATTTAGAGTTTCCGGTAACATTTGCACAGGCTGCTTTAGGAACTGAAATAAGTGTCCCTACATTATATGGAAATATTAAGGTTAAAATTCCAGAAGGAACACAAACAAATACCATTTTCAGATTAAGGGGAAAGGGGATAAAGGATGTTAATGGCCATGGAACTGGAGATCAGTTTGTAAGGATAATAACAAAAACTCCTGAAAGGCTAACCAAAAGACAAAGAGAAATCTTTGACAAAGTAAAAGATGTTTTTAGTTAATGCAGCAGGGGTTTACCACAAGAGCTGCTCAATCTTGCATCAAAACCCGGAAAGATATCTTCTTTTTTCTTTTTTGAGCTATTTAAAACCAGAGTACCGAACAAAGCATCTATGGGAATTAAAATAAAATAATTAGCGTTTAATTTATGATGTATATCATGACATTTTCTTAGCCAAAGATATATTTTTCTAATTAGTTTAAATCTAAGTATCAGTTTTTTTCTTAAAATATTATATTTGATATGGTAAGATGTATGAAGGGGGCCTTGTACAAAAAACCCATATAAAACTGAACCGGAGATTATAGAAATAAAACTAACCCAATTAAGCAACCCCATTAGAACTAAAGTAAGCATGATGAGAAGAATTAAAAAGCCCAATGGATGAAATGCTATTTCACATGATTCAATGTATTCTTTGGTTCTTAATTTATCTATTGTATACTTTTTCTCATGATGGTCATAATGTCTTCTTCTAAGAACATCTTTTGGCAAAAATCTGAATGCACCCAAATGGCATGCCCATCTATGCCAGATATAACCAAAAAACTCAGATAATAATGGTCCTATAAAAATTCCCAGCATTATTATCATAGTATGATTAATAGTAACTTTTTATTTATTAATCTTTTGTTGTTTCTAATTACACAAATATTTTATTATAATTTATTCTTCATCATATAAAATAAATAGACAGAAAGGGTTTTATAGTAGAAATAAATTAATTCTAAGAATGAATACTCAAATCGAAAATAGTTTAAATAATAACATAAAAATATTATTAATACACGCACCTTTTAATAAACTTGGTTTTGGGGAAGAGTGGAGGCCAACTGAAAGTGTAGCTGCTCCACCAGGATTGATGTATTTAGCGCATCCGTTAATAAAAAAAGGTTATGATGTTAATTTTATTGACTTAAATATTGATAAATTCACCGAATCAGAGTTTATCCAAACAATAAAAGACAAAGAATTTATTTTGATATCTGTTTATTCTGACTCTTTATATAATGTAAAGGAAATAATTAAAATAATAAAATCTTTTAATAAAAAAGGGTTTATAATTTGTGGTGGGCCATATTGTAATCTTTCCAGAAACTACATTGAAGGTTCCGATATGATTGTAGTTGGAGAAGCTGAAGAAGCCATAGTAGACATAATCTATAGGGTTCTGCATAAAAAAAAATTTGATGATATTCCAGGACTAATTTATTTAGAAAAGAGTCATATTGTACATAATGATGGTATAATATACGTTAAAGACCTGAACACTACAGCACACGCATCCAATATATTAGCAAAGGGGAAGAACTATGGCAATTTTCTTGGATTAAAACTTAAGAATATCACGGGCATAATGAGTTCTCGTGGTTGTCCTTTTCGTTGCACCTATTGTACACATAAAGGAATTATCCCATATAGAGAACGTTCAGCAGAAAATGTAGTAGAGGAATTGGTTGAACTAAAGAAAAATGGAGTTAACTATGTTATATTTTATGATGATAATTTTCTTATGAATAAAAAACGTGTAAAAGAGATAATGCAAAAAATAATTGAAAAGAAGATAAAAATTAAGATGGTAGTTCAAGGTAGAGTTGATTCTGCTGACTATGAATTTTATAAAGAGCTACGTAAAGCTGGGGTGATTATAATTATGTTTGGAATTGAAAGTGCAAACCAGGATGTTCTTAATTTCTACAAAAAGGGAATTAATATTTCACAAATAGAAACAGCAGTTAAACTTGCTAATAAGGTAGGTATAATAACTTTTGGATATTTTATCATAGGGGCACCAATAGAAGATAAAAATCATCTTGAAGTAAATAAAAAATTTTTGGAGAGAGTTCCTCTAGATTGGATAAATATTAACATCCTTGGGTATTACCAGGGATCGCCATTATGGGACGAGGCTGTTAAAAATGGATTAATAAATAAAGATGAAACAGTTGTATATGCAAATAAAAAATTATCCAAATACACTTATGATGAGTGGTTAATTGAAAAAGATAAACTTCTTGCAGGGTTCTTCAATAAACCATTAAATATTATAAGGTTATCAATAAAGGCTATAAATCTAGGAATATTACCTATTTTTTTAAGAATTGTTTATAGGATTATTAATAATGACTTTATAGATAAAATTAGGAATCCTTTCATGTCAGCTTCAAAGAGAATTGAAAATAAAATTATCGCAAATAACTGAAAATGCTCAAGTTTATAATCTTTCCATTAATTATCTGGCTTATAGGACAATCAATGAAATGTATCATTTACCTTTTAAGATATAAGAAAATAACAAAGAAAAAAGTGCTTTGGATATATACATGGGCTAGTGGAGTACCAAGTACACATGCCGCCATGCTGGCTTCATCATTATATTTATTATGGTTCTATAATGGAATTGACGCAACGTTTAGTTTTGCATTTGTTGTTTCATTACTTTTAGTATATAATCTACTTGCAGAAAGGAGAAAGGAAGAGCTTCTTGAGCAACGCGCTAATAAAAAAACTAATAAATTCTTACAAGCAATATTTGATGATCATAAATTACTTGATATTAGCGGGCATACATTTTTTGAAATATTTACTGGAATAGTTGTTGGTATCTCAGCAACAATAATCTTTTTAAAAATTTTTGGTTAGAATACAGTTTCTTCAGGATAGATTACAATACCATTGTTATTAATTTTCATAGGAAATAATTTAGCTGAATGCGGGCTTCCCCTTAATTTTAAAATCTCCAAAGCCCTCTCTCTTATATCTCCTTTTCTTATATAGTAAAGTAAAACAATACCATCAACCTCAAACTCAATGGTATTTGATCTATGTCTTTCAATCTCAGACTCCTGCTCTATTACTAATAATGTTGTGCAGCCCCATCTTGAAACCATCTTAAAAAGATCCAAAGCGGCTTCCCTTCTTAAAAGGACAGTATCAAACAAAAGGCTAAAAGCAGTTAAAGAATCAATAACCAGTCTTTTTGCTTTTATTTTTTCCACTACAGTCTCCATTATCCCGCCGCCTTCATCCAGTAGTTTTTTAACCTGCTCCGGCGTATATTCTAATATAGTTAATTTACCTTGTTTTTCATATTTTTCAAGGTTCCATCCAAATGGTTGCATATGTTTATAGAGCTCCTCTTTGTTTTCTTCAAAAGTAACATATAAACCAGACTCATTAAACTTCTCAATGCCATTAACAATAAACTGCATGGCAAATATTGATTTTCCTGATCCTGGACCACCGCCAATCATATTTACAGATCCCTTTTCAAACCCACCACCCATAACGCCGTCTAATCCAGGAATTCCTGTTAGCACCCTGCCAGAACCTGTAAACTTAACCTCAGATGATGGCTCCTGGATTTTCCCCTTCTTAAGCTTTGATTCTATAATTGTCTTTAAAGCATTCATATCAAACCCCTTTTCTTCAAGTTTGTTAAAATGCTGCGGTCGATCTACCTGCAATCTGCCTGTATGAAGGGAAACATTATGTCCAGCACTTGGTTTTTTATTTGAAGTTTCAGAATTAAAATCAGGAACTTTAATACCCTTTTTTTCTTCTGCCATACTTAAAATGATTAATAGTTACTTTTAAACCTTTCTTTCGGCTTTGTGTAGCAAACTTTATAAGAAAATAAGCTAGATAAATTTCATGGTAACATATGAAGAATTTATTGAGCGTGTTAAAAAATATTACCATTATGGAAAGCTCTTTGACACCCATCATACCCTTACTACACGAAACCCTGTAAAGAAAAAGAATAAATATCTTACAAAGGAAGGGAAAGCCACTGTTAGTATTGTCAAGGTAAAGCAACCACTCAAAACACAAATAAAAAAAGCTATTGACCTTATTGGTGGGCTTAAAAAGACATTTAAGAAATCAGACTCTGTGCTTCTTGTTCCTAACTTTAACAGTGATGATCCCTATCCAGCAAGTACTGACCCAAAGTTTCTCGAAGCAGTCATTAAAATTTTGCAGGACTATGGCATCAAAAAAATAACCATTGGCTGTACTGCGGGGGTGCATTGGCTTCCTACAAGATCTGTTTTGGGGAAGATGGGTATTTTACTCTTGGCTGATAAAACAAAAGTAAATGTAGTTTGCTTTGAAGAGAAGGATTGGGTGAATGTAAGACTAAAAAGCAACATTCTTCGAGATCTGAGTTTTGCTAAAGAAATGTTCCTGCACGATAAGATTATTTACCTTCCTTGTATGAAAACACATAGGCGTGCTCGTTTTACAATGTCGATTAAGCTCACAATGGCTTTCCTCTGTATTAAACACAGGGTTCTCTTTATACATACAAGAGGTATTGAAAAGAAACTTGCTGATCTAAATAAGGCTGTCTATCCTGACCTAATAATTATGGATGCACGTAAGATTTTCATCACAGGTGGTCCGGATAAAGGCAGAGTAGCAAATTTAGGCCTGCTTTTTGCTTCTGGTGATCGTGCAGCTATAGACTTAATTGGTTTGGATTATTTACTTAAGTATAGAAATAAAGAAAATCTTCTTGACAAAGAAAGAGCAGAAGACTATGACCAGATTAAGCGGGCAATGCTTATTGGAATAGGCATTAAGAGCAGGAAAGATATAGAAATTATTAAGGAATAGTATTGCTTCTTCTAAGTGGTTTATAGAATCGATTAACCCTAAGTTGATTTCTTAATGAGAAAAAAGAAGAAGATAAATAATATGCCAAGATTCCTGCCTCTAATGATTTTGTTTCATTATAAACTACTGCAGTAGCGATATACCTAGCTGCTTCTGACCCAAAGGATAATATACCGCAGACTGATTGTTTGAATATTCTGTAGT
>JACPNI010000088.1 GCA_016185555.1 Candidatus Woesearchaeota archaeon
AGAAATGACTTTTACAAAGGGATAATATCCAAAGAAGAGCTGAAGAGTATTGAACTTGAAGCGACAAGAGAAATTATTGATCTGCAGGAAAGAAGCGGGCTTGATATTTTAGTTGACGGTGAGTTTTACAGGGGGGATATGGTAACTTATTTTGCAGAAAATCTTAAAGGCTTTAAAATTTCCGGCTTGGTCTGGTCCTATGGAAATCGATACTACAAAAAGCCGATTATAGCTGATAAAATAGAAATTGAAAATCCCATAACCGTTGAATGGTTTAAATTTGCTCAGTCATTAACAAAAAAACCAGTAAAGGGAATGGTAACAGGCCCCTATACTATAATGGACTGGTCTTTTGATGAGTTTTATAGTTCAAGAGAGGCTGCAGCATTAGATCTGGCCAGAGTAATACATGAAGAAGTTAAATCCTTAGAAGAAGCAGGAGCTAAGTATATACAGATAGATGAGCCTGCAATTTCAGCAAGGCCGGAAGAATTAGACCTTGCAATAAAAGCAATGAAAATAGTTACTGATGGAATCAAGGCAAAGACAATAACCCATATTTGTTATGGGGATTTTGAAAAGATTTATCCAAAGATGCTTGAGTTGCCTGTTGACCAAATTGATTTAGAGATAGCAAACAGCAATTTTGACATGCATGACTTGCTTAAAAAATATAAATTTACCAAAGAAATTGGGCTTGGTGTCCTGGATGTACATAGCCATAAAGTTGAGGATAAAGAATCTATAAAAAACCTGGTTAGAAAAGCAATTGAGATTATACCAAAGGAAAAAATATATGTTGATCCTGATTGTGGTTTAAAGACAAGAACAACAAAAGAAGCTTTTCAGAAGATTTTTGCTATGGTAGGAGCAGTCAGGGAATTAAGAGAAGAGAATGGACATAATCCCTATCCAGATGATATTCCAAAATGAATAATTCTTTCAAAATATTTTATTAAAAATAAAAATAACTAAGATTTGATGAAATTACATGAAGAAGTGAAAAAGAGGTTCCTGACATTAGTTGAATTTAACCCAATAAAGCATTCCCCGGAAGGATTCCCTCGGAAATATACCTTCCAGGAATTAATTGACAAGGTTGAATTAATCAAAGACCTTGCGGATTTTATAACTGTTACAGAAAGTGCCAATAGGATATATGCTGTCAATTCCATTGTAACTGCAAACTGTATTAAAATAAACTGCGAAAAAGAAGTCATCCCGCATCTTACAGTAAGGGATCATCCAAAACAAACCCTTGAAAGCATGATATTAACGCTTGAAGGGACTAATTTTAAGAATATCCTGCTAATAAAAGGCGATGACTTCAGAAAAGATGAAATCCATTATGAGCATACCTACGAATTTGTTAATGAAGTAAAAAAATTAAAACCCAATCTTTCTATCGGTGTTGCTGGCAATCCATTATATAACCGAGATAAAGAAATAGAAAACATCAAAGCAAAGACTGATGCTGGTGCAGATTTTATAATAACACAGGCAATATTCAGTTCAGATTCTTATTGTGAGTATAGGGAAGATCTAGAGAAAAACAACATTTATGTCCCAATAATAGCTGGAATTTTACCAGTTAAGGGGAGAAAAACAATAGAGTTTGTTGAAAAAAAGATGAAAGAGGTAAAGATTCCAGATGACCTTAAGGAATGGATACTCGGGGTAGAGGATCCAAGAAGCAGGTGTATAAGGAACGTTAAGGATATTATTGAAAACCTTAAGAAAAAAGACTGTTATGGTATTGATATTTATTCCAGGGGAGATGCGCAGCTGGTTTATGACATACTTAATTAACCTTTTAATAGTAGTGACAAATAGAAAGGTTTATAAATTCTTTAGCTACTAAAATAACATACTAAAATGGTATATACTGAATTTTCGACAGAAAGAGCAAACTATGTACTTCAATTAGGAGACCACCTTTATGATAATAGACATGATATAAATATGTTTGAAGGTATTGATGCTTTAGTTCTTGAATCAGGTCAATGCATACCGAAATATGAGCTTGGTTTTATTGTAAATGATAAACAATGCCGTTCAACTACATCTCATTACAAAGATAATTGCCCGATATTTTTTACAGATTGTCCAACAACCGTTACTGGTAAGCTAAGAAGCATTGCTCTTTTACCTATGATCCCGATTCTGTACTATTATTCGTTTTCAACCAAGAAATTGGATAAAATTATTGGAAGGCTATTGACAGATTCCTTTTTTGTTTTACAAGATCCAATTGTAGAATGCAGGAATGCAATAAATGCAAGAAAAATAGAAGAATTTGTTGTACCTAGAATAACTAAACCCAATAGTAATAAGCCCCCAAAAATTGGACTTATCTTTGGTACTGGGCATATTGGGTTGGAGTATAGCCTAAAATCCAAAAAAAGAAGGGATTTCACCTTATGGAACTGGAGAAACCTTAACTTCAGAAGGTATTGTGGTTTAAATATTGCAGAGTTGAATAAAGTTTACGAAGCAAGAGCCAATAGAAATCAGTGGGAAATTAAAGAATATAATACTGGGCTATTTGGTTAATAGTTTATAATATATTGAATTATATTATTCTTATAGTAATATTTTAAATAATTTTTATTCCTTAAAGAATTAAACTATCAGGATTTTTTATTAAGAAGCTATTACTCTTAATATTATGAAAACCCTAGATAATAAAACAACAAACGCATATAATCTTTTATTGCAAAAAATTAATGGCTTAAATGAGAAAGAAAGAGTAAATATTACTAAAGTCCTGTTGTTTGCCATTGAAAAGCACAAAGACCAAACATATGACTGGGAAGATGGAAAAAAACTCCCATATTCTTATCATGTAATTTGTGTTGCAATTAATGCATACAAATTTTCATCAGAAGGCATAGAACCTATTTTAGTTGGGCTGCTGCATGACATTATAGAAGACAAAAAAGCACTGGTTGGAGAAATAGAACAACTGTTAAACAATCAAGGCTTAGATAAAAACAAACTAGTAAAAAGCATTATACTATTAGATAGGACACAATACCTTAGTGAACCAAAGGGTTACTATAAAGAGATTCTTAATGATGAAAATGCCATAGTTGTGAAGTCTGCAGATTTAGTGGCAAATTTACAGGCAGGTTTGGATTGTTTTGAAGATGTAATGAACAGTGAGAAAAGATTATGGATTTATAAGTACTTGTTTGAAATTAAAAATTATATTCTTCCTTCAGATAATTTTCATAAATTAAAACATTATAAAAATATCAGAAGGGAATTTGATGCTGTTTCTTCCAATATTATCAAAAGATTTTCCCAAAAGCATTTAGAAGAATTCAATAAATTTATGGAGGCTCAAAATGAAAGCAGGAATTGAAGAGATTATAAAAAGACATGAATCATTTGATTCTTTAACAGAAGATAATGGAACATTTGGCAAAACAACAAAAGCTTATGAAGAAGTGACAAATACACACAGAAACTACGAAATAGATGTGCTAAGAGACCTGCAAAGAGTAATTGATAAATGCAGAAACAAATCTCCAATAA
>JACPNI010000080.1 GCA_016185555.1 Candidatus Woesearchaeota archaeon
AGCTGTTATCATGTTGCAATAAAAGATGGCAACAAACCAAAAATATTAATAGTGCATCCATCACATCTTAAGAGGGCATAAAATGACAACTACAGAACTAATATCGGAAACACCAATAACAATGGTTGAATTAAAGGAAAAACTTGAAGAGATAAAGAAGAGAGACGGTGAATTAAACTTCAGGGCAAACAAATCAAAAGAGCATCTTGATAATTTCGCAACGCTGAGCACAGCTGAAGTAGAAAAACTGAAAAAAAAGCTTAATGACCTAAACGTACCAAGATTAAGGGATAGGCATATAGTAAAAATGATCGATATAATGCCAAAAGACATGGATAGTTTAAGGGCATTAATAACAGGTGAGAATATTACATTAAAACAGGAAGATTTGACAAAGATCCTTACTGTATTACAAGAGAATTAAAATGCCCGGTGAGAAAATAAAAACAAAAGAAAATGAACCAAACATCAAAAGAAGAATTTGCAGTTATTTTGGACTTCCTTCCAAATGGTCATCCAATGGATACCAGACCAGCGTTCAGGAAGACACCTATAGCGCAAGCACTAGGCAAGAATCACTTTATAGTTCTAGAATTAATCCCTAAAAAAGGCATTAACTTACAGCTCAACGAAGAAGTCTACATAGGCGAGGGCAAGAGGGATAAAATACATCATATCCTCGGGAAGATACCAACAAACAAACTTACTGAAACAGCCAAGGTAGAGCTTAACTTTGTAATTGAAATACTGGTATCAAAGGATGAAAAGAGATTTATAGAATTCTTTAATCGGGCAGGCCCAATAAGCACCAGAAGACACCAGTTGGAACTACTTCCGGGAATAGGACAGAAGCATATGTGGGAAATTTTAGACGCAAGAAAAGAAAAGCCATTTGCTAGTTTTGAAGACATTAAAAACAGGGTTAAATTAATTCCAGACCCGAAGAAATTGATAGTTAAAAGGATAGTTGAAGAAATTAATGAGGCAGATAAGTTTAAGCTATTTACAGGATAACTTACCCTTTATTTATTAAAATCAAAAGTAAAGGGTAAAAATTAAAGATAGTTGCAGAAATGAAAGAATTAGCAGGGTTTTTTAAATAAAAATTTCATTCAAAGGGTTTAATCTTCTCTGGAACCGGTCGCGGTGGTATCTGTGGAACGGGCTGATTAGTTATTTGAAAACTTCTTTCTTTGACATCTATTGAAACTGCATTCCTAATATCCTCTTTAGAAACCTTGCTGCAGAAATCATATTCATATCTGTTCCTGTCATTTTTAAACAACAAGATTTTATCATAATTAATATAGTAATTCCTTTGATCCCCAGAATAATCGTATTTCTTTTGTATAGATAATTCAACTTCTTTTTGATCATTGCTTTTAATCTGGATATCCTGTTCATTAATAGGATAATAACCACTACTAAAAATATCACCGGTATATTGCGGTGAAGCTAAGGAGTTATAAGATAAATATTCTTTTCTATTACTTGCAGTTTCAGTTTTTGTTGAATAGAAACATGCTTCATATGTGTTAACTTCTACACGTCGTGAAAGGAAGAAATCATTTTTAATAGTTAGTTTTGCCAAAACAACCCTTCCATAATCTGCACTGCTGGAAGCAAAAAGATCATTAAAGGTTATACTCTCAACAGGATCGAATTTAATGCTTAGTCCAATACTGGAGTTGCTTAAAAGGGTTAATGCCACTATAACAGCCAACGGCAATATAATACCAAGCACAACCTTCATATAAGATACCCTTTGTATTCCGGCCTTTTTTACCTGGATGCTTGCTTTTTTGGAAATAAATATCCCGGCGAATATAAAAAGTGCTGCTGAAAATGCAAGGGTTAATAATATTGAGTTTCTTGAAAAGTTGAAAACATCAATCACAAATCCGACTGTAAATATGTACAATGCAACTGAAATTAAATATATAAGAGGATAGAATTTTCTCTTTTTAATATATATTATAATTGCCGCTATTAAACCCAGCCAAAAAACACCAAAACCCAAAAACGGATACCACGCCATTTTATATATCCTTTCCTTCCATTATATTCCCAAAAAAATAAAATACTACTATAAGCAAAACAAGCTGTACTGTTTTTATCATGTCTGATGCCCTAAACAGGTAATTATAAGCAAAATATGATACAGTAGCAAACAAGAATATTATCCCAATAACATAAAACAGGACCTGTATCTTCATACTAATTTAAAGGAAGATGGAAACATTTTTAAAGGTATGTTTTATCAAATTCCTAGAAAATAGGCGAGAAGCAAAACTTCGCAGACCCTAACAAATAGTCTCGATGCTAGCTTCTATGTTGTTAAAATGGCAATAAGCGGAAAAGAACAAGAGCATATAAAAAAACAGGAATCTAAGAAACCTGCATTTAAACCTAAAGAGACTGCAGAAGTTAATACAGACAGGAATCTTATTAGATTATGCGATGCAGATATTTTTACAGATGAAAAAATATATTATGCATTAAGAAAGATCAGGGGCGTAAGCTTTAGCTATGCCAATGCAGTATGTAAGGTCTTAAATTTAGACAGAAACGCTAAGGTTGGAGAATTAGATACAACAAAGATAAGCGAGATAGAATCTGTTATAAGAGATCCCTCCAAATATGGAATAAAGGGCTGGATGCTAAATAGAAGAAAGGATTACGAAACCGGAGAGGATAAACATCTGGTATCTTCTAATATAAAACTAAATTTGGAGTCTGACATCAAAAGGTTAAAAGCCATTAAGTCATACAGGGGACTAAGACATGCAATAGGACAACCATCAAGGGGCCAAAAAACAAGAAGCCACTTCAGGAAAGGTTCTGCTATTGGTGTAAAAAGAAAAGCTGGTTCCAAAGAAGGACGCGTATAAAAATGGGAGATCCGAAAAAACAAAAAAAGAAATTTGAGAAGCCAAGGCATCCATGGCAAAGGTCAAGAATAGAAGAAGAAAGGCCTATTAAGGAAAAGTATGGATTAAAGAACAAACAAGAGCTATGGAAGGCAAAATCATTACTAAGCAATTTCAAGGCACAGGCAAAGCAGCTTATTGCAAGACAAGACCCACAGGCTGATAAAGAGGAAAGGCAGCTTCTTGACAAGTTAATCAAATTAAACCTTTTAAATCAAAACGGGCGCTTAGAAGATGTCCTTGGATTAAAGGTTGAAGATGTGCTTAACAGAAGACTACAAACAATTGTTTTTAAGAAAGAAGTTGTATTAAAAATAAAGCAGGCAAGGCAATTTATTGTGCATGGTCATATAGCGATTGATGGAAGAAAAGTAACAGTCCCTTCTTATTTAGTAAGAACAGATGAGGAAGATAAGATTAGCTTCAACCCAAATTCAACATTAGCTAATCCAGAGAACCCAGAAAGAATGAAAACAAAAACGAATAAGAAAGTTGCGCCAGAAGAAAAGAAAGAAGAGGTAGTAGTAACATGATAAGGGAAGAAAGGTTTCAGGGGGGTTCAAACTTAAGATGGGGCATTGCACATATTTATTCCAGTTATAATAATACTATAATACACATTACAGACATTACAGGTGCAGAAACCATTTCAAAAGCCTCTGGTGGTATGATGGTTAAAGCTCACAGGCTTGAATCAAGTCCAACAGCAGCAATGGCGGCAGCTAAGAAAGCGGCTGAAGAAGCACTTGAAAAAGGAATTAATGCTATTAATGTAAAAGTAAGGGCACCTGGAGGTCATAATGGCCCAAACAACCCTGGACCTGGGGCTCAGGCAGCAGTTAGGGCATTATCAAGGGCAGGTTTAAGGATAGGTACAATAGAAGAAGTAACTGCACTCCCACATGATGGCTGCAGGAAAAAGCACTTCAGAAGAGGCAGGAGAGTTTAAG
>JACPNI010000008.1 GCA_016185555.1 Candidatus Woesearchaeota archaeon
AATTTAGCAAAATCTTTATTTAATGTAGAAGGCAATTCTCGGCTTAGAAGAAATAAAACTTTTGTGATAAGGATAACGTCTATAGAACTATTAAGGTTTTTAGAGAAGATTGATGAAAGTTTATTAAAAAATGCAAAATATAAACAAATACCAAAAATTATACAAAGATCTCCAAATTTTATATTAAAAGAGTTTATTAAATCTTTATTTGATGGAGAAGCATCAGTATCTAAAAATAAACGTGCAATAGTTGTTGTTTCAGCTAGTAAGGGTCTTATATATGATTTAAGAACATTGTTGTTGAGATTTGGCATTATATCTCAGACATGTAAGACTACCAGTTATGCGCAAAATACGAAATTAAAAATAAGGCGAGACTATTGGAAACTAGCGATTTCTGGAAAGGAGATAAGAAAGTATGCTAAAGAAATAGGATTTACCTCTATAGAGAAACAGAAAAAATTGTTCGATTTAATAAATAGTGATAAGGTTTATAATACAAATATTGATGTGGTTCCTGGAATTTCTAAACTTTTAAAGGAATTAAGAAAGTTATTGAGGCTAACACAGTTCGATATGGGAATTTCTAGAACAACTTATCAGCATCTTGAAAGAGGTGATAGGAATCCTTCTAGAAAAGTCTTAAAATTGATAGTAAAAAAGATAAAAGAAAGACTTTATTATCTAAGTTTAGTTTTAGATAAGGATATCACTTTAGATTTAAAAAAAATAAGAGAAGAATTAAACTTAAGCCAGGAATCTTTAGCAACTGTTTCAAATTGTTCACAAACTTTAATCTCACAATATGAACTTAAGGGGGTGAATGCTGTAAAACAAGAAGGATTACAAAAATCCCTATTAAACATTATAAAGAACCTTATTTATGATAAACATCTAATTAGCTTAGTTAAAAGACTTGAAACTTTAGCTTATTCAGATATATTTTGGGATCAAATTAAATCTATAGAAAAGATAAAGTCAGATCAAGAATATGTTTATGATTTGACTGTGGATGGTGTTCATAATTTTGTTGCAAATAACCTTTTTGTACATAATTCCTCTTTACTTATGTTCATTTCTAAGATAGCTCCTAAAGCAAGATATGTTTCTGGAAAAGGCACCTCGGCTGCTGGAATTACTGCTACTGTTGTAAAAGATGAATTCTTAAGGGGATTTGCATTAGAAGCAGGTGCTTTAGTTTTAGCGAATGGCGGATTTTTGATGTTGGATGAAATGGACAAGATGGCTACTGAAGATACAAGTGCATTGCATGAAGCGATGGCCCAACAAAGAATTTCAATTTCAAAAGCAAACATACAGGCCACTTTGAAATGTGAGACAACAATACTTGCAGCTGCAAACCCAAAGTTTGGAAGGTTTGATCCATACCAAGTAATCGCATCTCAAATAAATCTGCCGCCAGCATTAATTAACAGATTTGATTTAATTTTTCCTGTTAGAGATTTACCAAATAGAGAACTGGATAGTAAAATCGCCTCACACGTCCTAAAGTTACAAAAAAATCCTGAAGATGCAAAATCAGATATTCCAGTACCATTAATGAAAAAGTATATATCATATGCAAGACAAAAAGTCAAACCAGTATTAACAGATGAAGCTGTAAATGAAATACATTCTTTTTATGTTGCATTAAGAAATTCTGTTAGTGGAGGAGATGCCGGGGTAAGGCCAATACCAATATCTGCTAGACAACTCGAAGCACTTGTAAGACTTGCTGAAGCAAATGCAAAAATAAGGCTTGATAATGAGGTTAGGTTAGAAGATGCAAAAAAAGCCATAGCCTTATTAAAGAAATGCCTTATGGAAGTTGGAATGGATAAAGAGACCGGGCAAATTGATATAGACATAATCTCAACTGGCATTTCTTCAAGACAGAGAAATAAAATCTGGATTATAAGGGATATTATTGAAGAACTTGGAAAACAATTTGAAGAAGGTGTCCCATATAACGAAATAACCCAATCTGCAAAAGAAAAGAATATAAGTGAAAAAGACGTGGATGAGGTAATAACCAGACTGGAAAGAGATGGGGATCTGTTTCATCCTAAGCCGAACTTCTATGCAATCACAAAGAGGCCGTCATGATACAAAAAAGAAATACTGCATATAAAGTTTGGATTTCTGATTTAATAAACAATGAATTTATAGAACAACAAGGCGAATTTGAATCAAACTATGTCCTAATTGGCAGTAAAAAGGTTTCAAGGATAAACATAGTTGCAAGTGTTATCTTCATTTATAAAGTACCTGATGAAAGCTATGTATCAGCAACATTGGATGATTCAAGCTGCAATATCAGGATTAAGTCATGGAAAGAAGACACTTCACTACTAAAGAATCTTAAAGTCGGAGAAATAATAAACGTAATTGGTAAGATAAGGAAATACAATAATGAAGTTTACATAATACCTGAAGTTATTAAAGTACAAGATAACCCTAACTGGGAGTTGGTAAGGAAATTAGAGCTTATCAAAGAGTATGGAAAACCCAAGCCAATAACTGTTCTAACAAATGAAGAAGAAGCAATAATACCCCCCCTTACTGAAGAAACAGTAGTGATAGAAGAGAAAATAGAGAATGTCCCATTTATTAAAAAAGCCCATGGTGACTCTAAACAAAAAGTCATTGAAGCTATTAAAAAGCTTGATTTGCAAAATGGAGCGAAATTTGACGATGTTATAGCAAATTCCGGATTAAGTGTTGAAGAAACGAACGATATAATAAAAAAACTTCTTGAAGAAGGGGAGATATACCAGCCCAAACCAAATTATCTTAAATTAATAGACTAAAATAAAGCAAAAGCTATATAAACCAAATATTTCTTGTAAGATATATTCTTAAATGGGGGTGTGATAAGAGGATAATAATGGAAGATAGGCCCCATACCGAAGTAGTAGCAAAAAAAAGGTCAAAACTTGAAGATTATCTTAGAGAAAATGTTGAATTTTTAAACTTTAAAAGAGATAATTACTTCTGGAACAATTTAAAATTAAGTTCGGATATAAAAATAAAGGATTTTGTTGCAAAAGATCCTTTAGTTCCAATTGTTGGCAAAAAAGAAGAAAAAGAACTCGGAAAGTTTTTGAATTATAAAACTGCAATAATCCAAGCCTATAGGAATAAAAGACACAAGAAACTAGTTATCCTATCATTAGAATATGAGCTGCTTAAAAAGAAAGGATTTAAAAGTCATATTGAGGACAGGGAAAGGGAGTTAATCAAAGATGGGCTCAACTGGGAAAAAGCAACAGAAACTATACTGGAAGAAATAGTGCAAAAAGAGAGATATAATAGAAAGCAATTTATTGAAGAAGAAATATTGGGCCATTGGCCGCAAATATTTTTTAAAGTTAAAATAGACTGGAAGAGAATTTCAGAAAGGATTAGGGATGAACTCCCAACACCTCCGATACTATACTTCGAAGGTCCAGTAGGTAGTGGGAAGAGTTTCTTGCAAAGACAACTAGCAGAATCATATAAAAAGCTTACAGAAGAACTGGGTGTTGAATGCTTTGACTATATGGCAATAAGAAATCCTGCAAATAATAATGAAGCGGAGATAATAAGACTACCGGCATTTGATGGAAAAGAACTTATAAGATATGACGAAGAACAGAAAGAGAGAAAGGAAAATAGAAAAAAGGCTATAAGATACTCTTTATTTGGTGGTTTAGGAGGCATAGCACTATATGGTGCAATAACAATAGGAAAAAGACTAGTTAGTATCCCTTGGGGGTTAGGAATAGGTGTTAATCCTCTTCTTGATTTATGGATGTGGGCCACAGACGGCAATAATCTAAAGATAATGACTCTTATATTATTCGGTGGTATGGGACTAAAAGGATTGTCTATATTCAAAAAGATAGCTGATAGAGGCAAGGATACAAGACCGGAAGCACTTGCACTAGCTACTGATATTGCTCCAATTTATGTCGGAAATATGGATGATAAAGAAATCGGTTTAGCTAATTTAATTGGGCTTTATAATAGAAGATCTGAAGAGCCACCACAAAACGGATTTGAAAGAAAACCCGGAATACTAATGGCAGATGGAAAAGTGCTAATATTTGAACAAATCGGTGAACAAAGTGAAGACGTTCAAAGTTGGCTGGGTCAAGTAATTCAGGAAAGAGAAATCGATATAGCTAATAATGGTGCATTCTCAAGGGATTTTTTTGCAGCAATATATCTAGGCAGCAACCCTCACAAGAAAAAAGATATTATAACTCCAATAAGAGACAGGATAAAGCTCGGAAAATCATGTTATGTGACAAATGAAATCGAAAGGACTATAGATACAGAAAGGGAATTATTCTGTTTCTTAGAACATTATAGAACAAAATCAGAAAAGAAAATACCACCGATGGATAAATCTGCAATGGAAGAGGCAAAAAATGTTTCGATAATACTGTCGGAAGGAAAAGATACATTGATAATAAATAGACGATATCTTAGCGTGCTAGATAATGCCTTTGGTTTAGCCCTAAAAGAAAGCGCAGGATTAATCACCAAAGAACATATCAAAGAGGCATTAGATATAACTAAAAGCGATAATGAAAAACTGTTTGAGGGAATGCGATTAGAACCGTATTATAAACTATTTCCAATAAAAATCTCTGGAAGCGAATCTGGAAGGGTAAATTTTATCCCATTGATAACAGATGAAAAACTAATAAGCGATACAGATAACCCAACTATAAGAAAAGAAATGGCAGAGGAGGATGGTCTTGGTTATATATCTAACGTTAGGGCATATTATCATAATAAACCCGGGCTAGAAATCATTAGAGATATATGCTGGGACAAAAATGTTATTGAAAATTACAAAACCAGGCTAGAATCCCTA
>JACPNI010000084.1 GCA_016185555.1 Candidatus Woesearchaeota archaeon
AAGATTGAATGTATTTTTGAATTTCTTTTTTTATACCCTCTTCTTTCACATTATTTATCAGCTTTCTTTCAATACCACTTTTACTTATTTTTGTGCCGACACCTTTCAATTCTATAAAATATCCTTGTGCTTCGCTTTTCCTTGAAGAATCGAAAAATGAAATATCAATCTCTATTTCCTCGCCGGAGTAAATAGCGGCCGTTCTATTACCATCTTTTACAGCTGAAATTCTTCTGCCATTAGGGGATACATTACAAGCAATTAAGTAAGGCAATAAAACCGAATTTTCGTATTTAGATAGTGAAGGAACCATTTCTAACAGTTTGTGATCAATAATGGATTTTTCCTTCAAGGGACCGTTAAGAATAACTTCAATTAATTCCACAGGATAGTATTCGTCTCTATTTAACTCCCTATGGATTGATGTACCAATGGGCATAAGAACAGCGTTGTAATTTTTTGTATAGTTACTCATCTTAGTTTAAATATAATTTGTTATTATTTTATAGTAACAAGTATTTAAGGATTCCTATTTTTGCAGTATCTCAGGATAATAGTTGATTGGATTAAATACCAAAAGGATTATTTAGATTAACTTTAAAGTAGTTACAAATGGAAAGATTTAAAAAGAGACCCCCCTATAAATATCCCGATTAAAATGGTATTATCTGGAAAAAGCATGGAAGTTCATAAAGGGGATAGAAATAATGGTAAGAAGATTCGTTTGTATAAGAGATTACATTATGGTTTTTTAGCAGGAGCTTTGGCTTTTGGTTCATATGCTGCAAGCAATTTATGGGAAATGCATAAATTTGACAAGTATGTAATCAAAAATATAGAAATTGCAGCTAATGTTCCTTCAACAGGAGGAGAATCTGTTTCTGATTTATCTATGGAATCTGCATTATCAAAAGCAAGGGAACAGACAAGAGTTTCAAGCTTAGAAAACCCAGCTATTATTTGGAAAACTCCAATAACTGATGTATCAATATTAGAACAATTACTTGAGAAAGGGATTGAACGCTCGCGACAAATCGAGCAATTTAAAAAAAGTTTTAGAACAGGAGAAATTAGTAAAGGTTATCCACAATGGGTGAAAAATGCTTATGAAAGGATTAATCCAGAAATTTTTGCACAAGAATTAAAAAGAAATGGCGAGAATTATTCGCCACGTGAAAGAGCCATGCTTAGAACCTTAGAAGAGTTAGCTAAAAGTGAGTATGGGCAAAGGATAGCTAATGAATATGAAGCACTTAATAAGACAGTTGCTGGAGGCACAAGAATAAGTGCTAAAAATCTCAGCGAAAAACACAGATCTTTATTAGATACTCTTGAAAAAGCTGGGGGTTGGAGATCTATTATAAGATTCCAAGCAGATGATTATAAAGAAACATACGCCAATGTTTTTGTTGGTTATTTGATGGCAAATATGGGGGATTTGGATGGTGGACTAAAACACTTTTATAAAGCAAAGAGATTAATGGACCAATATCCAGATGATAAAAATCTGTCAATAATAAGAGAAACACCAGAGCTTGGACAGGATGTTATAAAAGGTCTTATTAACAGTTCAATAAAAGAATTAACTTCTCTTAATGAAGATCCTGGTAAATATTCTGCCGGATGGTGGAAAAGGTTACTTTATTATAATCAATCAATAGGGGGTCAATCAAATCCAAGCATCCAAGATATGTCTGAAATAATTTATGGAAGATACCAGTTAAGAGCTATTTTGGCAGGTCTTATTGGTTTGGCATCACTTTACATTGCAGGTAAATATGGTAAGAGATTAAGGTTATCAAAACAATATGAAGTAATATCAGAAGAAGTGCCAGAAGATAGGGAATAAAAAATGGGTAATGGGAATGAAGGGAGATTATCGAGATGGTCGATTAAGTTTTATGATTCTGTTAACTATACTGCAGATCTTTTTTATAAAAATGTGAAAGGATTAGATTGTTCTACTCCAAAAGAAGAAGCAGTTAAGAATATGAATTCTTTTGCGAGAGAAGTGATGGGTCTAATTATTTATAAAACTCGTTTTAGAAATAGAAAAGAAAAGAATGAAGAACCTTGCATCGAAAAAAGATTGCAAACCCTTGGAGGATATTATGTAGCCTTGGGTGAATTAGGAAGGTTAGAAACTCATACTTTGGAAGATTTAGCAGAGGAATATGATTGGAAAGGGTTAGTTCCAAAAAAGGGAGAAGAATTAAAAGATTTTGTTTATAGGGGGAATACTATGCTTTTTTTGCATAAAACTTTTAGAGAACATAATGTAAGACCGGAGATTAAATTGGATACGGATAATTGGGATGTTTTGCTTGGAGTTGAGTTATATGGATCAAAATTAATTAAAAAAGAAGATATAGAAGAAGCAAGCAGAAGAATTCCATACCATATGGATTTGTCTTGGATAGCAGGTTTTGTTGGAGATAAGTCCGGTATCCTTTCAGGTGCCTATGGTGTATGTTTTACATTACCGAACTATAATGGACTAAGTTTTCTTTTGGTTAGGGAAAGATATAAATCAAGAGAAAAGTTTATTGATGTATTAGCTCATGAAATGACCCACATGGGAACGGTATATTTAGACACCAGGAGAGATTTTTTAGAGACCAAGTCTTATGCTGTTGGTTCAACTGCTTTTGGGGAATATACAATCGCGATTAACCAAAGACCTAACTTAGTTTACCGTGCAATAAACTCTGTAATAGGTGCTATCTTTCTTATTTCTATTCCAGAGCGTTTATTTAAAATCTTACCTAAGGTCCAGAGTGCAGTCAGTATTGCAGAAAAAAGAAAACTGTATCATGGGGTAAGGGAGAAATTACATAGATTATACGGAAAAGAGAAAGGTAATTATCTTTTAGGAAGGTTAACAGCAGATGAGGTAGAAGAGTTTGGATACACCAATGATATCCCAGCTAGAATAGAACAGAAAGATGATCTGAAGTGGAAAATAATGAAAAGGAATAGCCAGGAGCTTTAATTTTTCTTATAATACTTCTATTTTAGGTGATTTAAAGTTTTAAAGAAATTAATGCTGATGCCCGGTTTTCCGGACATCAACAGAGATTAAAGAAGGGCAAAATCTACTTAGGGGGTTTGCCCTTAATCATGAAGAAAAAAATAAGACCTCTTTTTTCCCTTCGCTCTTTTGAAAAATAATTAAAGCAGGTAAAACCTGCTAATTTAAGCTCACCTTACTAAATCAATCCCCAGCTCTTCACTCATCCTGGTTGCCCTGGCTACATTCTGTTTTTTATTTGATCTGCCTAAGATATAGGGGCTATTTACTCCAGTTATAATAGTCATAATCCTTAGCTTTCCTTTCATGTCTTCGGTTACTCTTGCCCCCCATATGACGTTTGCATCTGGGTCAAGTGCTTCTGTTACCAGTTCACCTACTTTGCTTACCTCGTCTAATGTAAGGTCATTTCCGCCAGAAACATGTATCAAGGCACCTGTTGCACCTTCATAGCTTACATCCAACAGAGGGTTAGTTAGTGCTCTTCTTACAGCTTCCTCTACCCTATGTTCTGAGTCAGATTCGCCAATTCCAATAACTGAAACCCCACCATCAGACATTATCGCCTTTACATCAGCATAGTCAAGGTTAACCAGGCTTGGCACAGCTATTATTTCTACAATTCCTTTAATCATTGTTGAAATTAACTCATTAGCTACTGCAAATGCCTGTTCTACCGGTAAGTTTCCAGCAATCTGAACAAGCCTGTTATTGTCAATTACAATTACAGTATCAGAAACTTCTCTTAACTGCTGTAAACCGAATTCAGCCTTGTCTACCCTAGCCCTTTCAATATCAAATGGCATTGTTACTGTTCCTATAACAATTGCACCTTCTTCTTTAGCTAGCTGTGCTACTACAGGTGCTGCTCCTGTTCCGGTTCCTCCACCAAGTCCTGCACATACAAATACCATGTCAGCATCTTTTGTAAATTCTTTAAGCTCCTGTAAACTTTCTTTAGCTGCTTCTCTTCCCTTGTCTGGAAAGCCACCGCATCCAAGACCCCTTGTTAAATTCCTTCCAATAAGGATTTTTTTATCAGCTTCCATTAAATCTAAATGTTGTTTGTCTGTGTTTAAAGCTGCAATTTCTGCGCCTTGAATCCCTTTTTTGTAAAGCCAGTTGACAGCGTTACTTCCACCGCCACCGCATCCAACAACTTTTATGTTTGCCTGACCTACTGTCGAATCTGCAAATCTATTCTCTTGTGCGCTTTTCATCGCATTTTGTACTAAAAATTCCATTTTTACCCCCTCTTGCACCTTTTGTTTTTTATTTTATTATATACTCTACAACCAAAATCTTTATATTTGAGTATAATTTATCCTTTTTAGAAAGAGTTTTAATTTGCCCAAATTAAGACTTAACTAACTAAGTTAAATAAGATAAGTACAAGAAACTTCATCTTGCCCAACATATTATTGTTTTAATTGCCCAGATTAAAACAGATAATGATGAAGTTTAAGATTCTTATTTAATTATTTATTTATATACCTTCTATATAAATATTTTCTTAATTGAATATATATTTTCTAGCATACACTTAGCTTAGGAATAACCAATAAATTATGGAGTTAATTACTGTTAAAGGAACACCAATTTTTGCAAACTCAAAAAAGGTTAGCGTTTCATTAGCTTTTTTTTCTGCATTTTGTATTACTATAACATTGCTTGCTGCACCCAGAATGAACAAATTACCTGCAATAGTGCTTCCAGCAGCAAGGGCCATCATGCCTTTTGTTAGAGCACCATTATGGGTTAATATTGGAAGGTATAGTGCTACTAAAGGCACATTTGATATCAGCTGACTTAAGACTATGCTTATTGCAAGAATCATTTCAGTTGAAACGATGTTTAAATTGCTTATTGCCATTTGAAAGAACCCACTATTCCATACGCTTTGCATTAGGATGAACATTGCTGAGAAGAAAATAATGGTATGCCAGTCAACATTCTTAATGATTCTAATCCTTTTCTCGCTAAGTGCTATTACTGGAAATGCAGCAATTAAAGCAATATAAGTCAGCCGAAAATCAATTCCAAGATTTAGTGAAATAAATATAATCTTGACTATTATAAGAATTATTATTAATATAAATGAAAGTTTGCATAGCTTTGCCAGTTTTGAGTCTTTAATTTCTTCCTGGTAGTTTTCTGACAATACATTTTTCAACTGCTCCTTATAAAAGAATTTTAATAAAACAAATGCAAGAAATAGGTTTATCATTGTCGGTATGAATAAATATCGAAGAAAAGTTACGAATGGATTCTTTACATTTCCGTTAATAGCGATTAATAAATTCTGCGGGTTGCCTATTGGGCTCATTACACTGCCGGTTGTAATTGCAAATGCAAGTGCCAAAAGCAATGGCTTAGATTGTATGTTATGTTTCTTTGCAAGCATCAGAACTATTGGGGTGCCGATAATGGCTAGTGTGTCATTCATTAGAAATGCTGAAGCAATGCCTGCAGAAAATAATATAATAAGGAGGAGCATATCAGCTGACTTTGCTTTTTTGAATATTTTATAGGAGATGTAAGACAGATATCCGCTCTCCTCTAATGCATATCCTATTATAAACATACCAAACAAGAAGAGCAATATGTCAAGGTTTATGGAATTTAATGCTTCTACTAATGTTATCTGTCGTGTTATTAGAACTGCAAGTGCTCCGAACAGCATTATCTGCCATATCTGAAGCCTTAAACTGCCTATTTGTCTGATTGCTATTAATATAAACACAAGAAACAAGACTATTATAGGAATTAACATAAAAATCAGTTTTATTAATGCAGCTATATAAATTTGGTGGTAGAAATATTTAAAATGACTAAGTATTTAGTTTTATTGGTATGAATAAAGATCCTTCAAAAAAATTTCGTCCTTCTAACTTAGTAGAGATTACAATAAATAAGGAAAAGATTAAAGCTCGAATAATGCCGAGGCCTGAAACCTTCGATAGCGGCTTAATAACAGCAAAATTAGAAAGTGGGTATAATATAGGGTTAAATAAAAGGGATATTAAAAATATAAAATTAATTTCTAAAGATTCTGAAGAGAAACAGGCTAGAGGAAAAATTATGAAAAAGGGGGGTTATCCATTAATTTCTATAATACACACTGGTGGGACTGTTGCAAGCAAAGTTGATTATAAAACAGGTGGTGTAGTTTCTTCTTTTGAGCCGGAAGATATTCTTGATATGTTCCCTGAACTTGAGAATATTGCAAATATTAAAAGCAGATTATTATTCCAGATGTTTTCTGAGGATATGGAACCTGATCATTGGTTAATACTAGCAAAAGAGATTGAAAATGAAATTAATAAGCTTAATCCTAAGGGAATAATAATCACGCATGGGACAGATACATTAGCTTATACTGCAGTAGCTCTGTCATTTATGCTGCAGGATCTGCCAATTCCAGTAATACTTGTAGGCTCTCAGAGGAGTGTTGACCGCCCAAGCTCAGATGCTGCAGTTAACTTAATATGCGCAGCACAATTTATAATACAAACTAAATTTACTGGGGTTGGTGTTTGTATGCATGGAGCTTCTAGTGACGATTATTGTTTAATACACCAGGCAACTAAGGTAAGGAAAATGCATACCTCAAGAAGGGATGCGTTTAGGGTTATTGATGTGTTTCCATATGCACATGTTTTTCCAGACGGCAAAGTGGAATTCTTAAGAGAAGACTATCCAAAAAAAGAAAATCAAAAACTTAAAACTTTCATTGGATTTAATAATAATGTTGCTATGATCTATGTAAGGCCCGGGTTTAACTACAAGGAATTAATGCTTTATAAAAAATATAAGGGGATAATACTTGTTGGAACCGGACCGATGGCGGTAGATTACGCCAAAGTTTTAAAAGCCCTTAAATGCAAATTCTTGGC
>JACPNI010000082.1 GCA_016185555.1 Candidatus Woesearchaeota archaeon
AAATCAACTATTGTCTGCTTTATCTTTGCTCTTAATAATATATTTGACCATAACGCATCCCAATTTCCGGTCCACTCCTTAACATTGCCGGCTATATTTTTCAGAATGTCCGAGTCTCCATTAATTAAATCGTCTGTAGGAACTAATTCATCTTTCTCAGGATCGTATTTCATTAGATCAACAAACCCTTTCTCTTTTAACGGATCTTCCTCCCAGCCTTTTCTGACTTCAGTTATTGAAAGAACCCTTCGCCATTTATGCAAACCATCAGCACTTCTTACAGGATTTGAAATAACTATAATGTCCGTAGCCTTAAAGCTTGTCTTCGGGACTTTAAGATCATTAACTACTCTGTCAAAAACACCATAAGGGCTATCACCATGAATTGTTCCTGCAACAACATTGGCCAAAGCACCTATTCTCATAGCTTCATACAATGCATAAGCTTCTAGGCTTCTAATTTCTCCTACAATCAAAGAAGAGTCTCCCATTCTTAAACTCGTTCTTATACCTTCATCTGCAGGAACTTCAACCCCACCTTTTGTCAATGCACTTCTAACTTTCATTGCCTGGATATTATAACCTAATTCCCGCAATGCTTCAGTCGGAAGTTCTAAAGTATTATGAGCAACAATATTATCGGCTATGAAACTCTCACATTCTGGAACTGAAATATCATAAACATAACTATTGAAATTTTCAATTATTTCTACCTCTTTGATTTCATCCCAATAAAGATCCGAATTTGCCAAAATCTCAATATTTTTAATAAGACTATTAGAGATAGATAGCTGTTTAGTTAGTTGAATCATTTTGTTTCTTCCAATGTTATTATCTCTTATTACATAATCTCTATAATTAAAATTCGGAATTATTTTTCTCAGTTCTTTTTTAGTTTCAAAAAATAAAGGAATAATATCAGAATTATCGTGAGTAGATATTTTTGCTGCCAATTTAGCTAACTTTTCCTTTTTTGTATTTTGTAAAAACCCAATTTTTTGAAATATTTTTATTGAGGCATTAGAACTTATGGAAGAATTATAGGTTTTGTCTTTTCTAAGTTTCCCTATCCTATGAATTATTCCAAACCGGAGCAATAGGGTTTGTATATCCCTTAGCATATTTATAGAAGATAATGCTAACATAATCTCTTTTTCTGCTGCATGCCCATCTCCACTAAATAGCCCTCTGATTATGTATTTTAATTGCTCATTAGTTAAAGATATTGCCCAATTCGGTATTCTTTTTGTATATGCATTTCCTTTTAGCTCTAGAACTTCAAGTAAAAAAGTCTTAAAGGTAATGGAATTTATCATCAAAGAAATTCCGTCAGAATGCATTTTAACAGGCAGACTCAATTCATTAGCTACTGAATAAATAATTCCCCTTTCCTCTTCACTTATAGAGAATATGATAGTTGATACTTTATCGTAACAACCATCTGCTAACCATAACCCAATCAAAGTTAGAAGATTCTCGTTTAATTTAATTTTTATTGGTATACCTTTTGAGTGGCCTCCAATTTTAAAGTATGCGTCATTAATCTCTTTGATATTATGACCTAAAACCTTCATATCTTTTAATATTTTAACTGGTACAATTCCTTCCCTAACCCACTTTGCTCTCAAAGATCTATTATGGCCATATTCTTTACCTAATTGTTGGACTTCATAATAATGGTTCTTTAAGAAATTTTTAACATCCCCGCCATAAACATAAGCTTTTTCAAATCTGTCTAAATAATCTAAAATATTTAATTCTTTAAACTCTTTACAAAAAATAGGAAGACTTCGTGGTGTAGCAATAAAACTTCCTTTTTTTAATTCTTTTGCCTTAACTTCACTGATTTTTCCTTCATGACTTAATCCAAATAATGAATGGTCGCCAGTAACCTTAATCTCTCTTCCAGTCCTTGTCAAAATTTTATAAATTGGTTTTTTAACCTTATGTCTTATAAACTTTGATATGTCTGTTAGTTTAATCTTTCCATTTTTATCCATTGCAAGAATCTCTATATTCTCATCATTCCCCAATACTTCGTGTTCAGTTAAGTTATACCAACAACCATACCTTTCTATTAAAGAATCTATTAGGTAACCAATAGTTGTTCTCTCAAACTTCCCATTTCTTTTTATTAGTAGCTCAGAATCCCCTGTTACACTATCTTCAATTGAAATTATTCTATATTTCCTCATTATCTCAACCAAAGCTGCACCCAGGAGGCTCGTTTTTCCAGAGCTCCTAGTGCCTGCAAAAAGTATGCTTCTGGAACCATCTATTAAAAAACTTAAAAGGCCGGCTGCAAGGGAATTAATCATTTTATTTTGTGTGAACAATGCTAGGGTCCATGGATTGTCCCTATGTCTTCTTAATGCAAACCCCAAGCCATATGGGTTCAATGGTTTCTGGATTATTGCAATCCTTGCCCTGGCCCCAGGAATAATCAGTTCTGTGTCAAGTACGGGGTTTGCTTCATCCAAAGGCCTGCCGCTTAATATCCTGAACTTGGAAGCCCATGATTCAGCATCTTCCCTTGACGGGATAATATTAGTGACACACTCGTTATAATCCTCATGAACAAGAAATATTGGTGTCTGGCCTATAGGTCCATTTACAACTATATCCTGCACTTTTTGATCCTGCAATAATAATTCAATGAAGCCAAATCCAACAGTGTACCTAACGAGTATATTTGTAAGCTCATTCAATTCTTCTATGTTAAGATTTACAATTC
>JACPNI010000091.1 GCA_016185555.1 Candidatus Woesearchaeota archaeon
CGAGAGAAGGAATAAAGGCAGAGTAGTTCCTAATGAATAAACCACAAACATTAGCGCTGCATAAATCTTTGTTGTTACAGATGACAAAACAATAATCGAAGCCAGTATAGGGCCACTGCAGGGTGTAAAACCAATTGCAAACAACAAACCGAAAATATAAACCCCGAGATTATTTCTTTTTGCTGTATTTTTTATATTTATCAGCTTAAACCCCTTGCCGAAAACCAGCATTATACCAAGCAAAAGCAATATTATCCCTGCAGTTAAAGCTAGTGTTGGCCTCCTGATATAAGATCCGGCTGCAGCCATTAAAAAGCCAATTGGTACTGTAACAGTTGCCATTCCAAGGAAAAAGAAAAATGTTGCCTTGACCAATTCTTTTCTTGTCTCAAAGGAATATGCAAAATAAGCAGGCAATACTCCTATAGTACACGGCGTAAAGAACCCGAGGATACCACCAATAAAAGCAACAACCAATGAAACCTTTGTTGCTGTACTTAATGTCTCTTGCCCGGCTCTAAGTACATTTTCTGGTATTTGCAGTGCACTTGCTATGCCAGTTATTAGCAATAGCATGATAAAGACATAAAACAGATATTTTTTCCCCATTTTTACAGGAATTGTAAAGTAAACTATATAAACATTCCCATAATCTTTAAAACAAAAGTTTTATATATTAATTATGGATAATATTATCCAAATATGGATAACAAACATAAAATAATCAATTATCTGGGAAAACATCCCAATAGAAAATACACTATGCATGGATTAAGTAAAGAATTAGTTATACCTTATGCCAGTTTTTATAGAACTATAAATTCGATAAAAGATTTATTGATTATAGAAGAAGTGGGTAAATCCAAAGTAATAACACTTAATAAACCAAACAAAGTAGTAAAAGCACACTTAGTTGTATCTTCAGATGAAGAAAGAAAGGATTACTTAAAAAAATATCCTATTATTAATAAAATTTATCAAGAATTGAATACAGAGGATATTGTGATATTATTTGGAAGTTATGCTAAAACAACACAAACAAGAAATAGCGACATTGATTTATTGATAATAAACAAGGATGGCAAAAAAAGCATTTCTTTTTCAAAATATGAAATATTATTTAAAATAAGAATAAACCCCATTTTTATAACGAAAAAAGAATTTAAACTGATGCTTAAAGATAAAGAAGAAAACGTAGGAAAGCAAGCCTTATATAACAATATAATTTTAAATAATCCAGAAGGATTTTGGGGGTGTGTTTTTAATGGAGTTTAATAAAAAGAGATATCGGAAGAGTGTATTAAAGAAAAGAGAATTAAGAAATCAAATGAAATCTTTAAAATAAAATTATTTCTTGAAAAAGCAGAGAATAGTTTATTAATTGCGAAACATACAAAAGAAATTCAACCTTCAAAAGACCAACCAAAAAAGCTTTTTTGGGATTATTGGGCAATTACAATTTCTTATTACTCAATGTTGTATGCAACAAAAGCAGCAATTTTATCTAAAGGTTATGAAGTCTCAGACCATGATGCTGCTCAGATAGCATTAGGGCACTTATTGGTTCCAGATGAAATTGAGAAAGAAGATTTGGAACTATTGAATCAGTCCTACAAAATTTTTGAGGAGGAATATGTGCATTATTTTGAGGATGCTAAAAAAGAAAGTAGAATAGCAAGGTATTCTGCAATTAAGACCTATACAGAAAGAAGATTGGATGTGATATTCAATAATGCTACTGATTTTGTAGCAAAAATTGGTATGATACTTCAAAAATGATGACTCTTAAATCAGGTTAATATTGTCAAGGATAGAAAAATAATCAATAATAAGATGCTGCCAGATTAATATAACCGGTTGCAAATAAAATTAATAAAATTCCTAAACCAACCATAACTAGTCCTATAAATAACCTCATCCATCCCCTTGCCTCTTTTCTTAGTCTCTCAAGTTTTTTGGCACTCATTCCAAAATAGACCAATAATAGTATTACTACTAGCGGAAGTACAAATATGATATTATAGACAAGCAATAATAGAATAGCCTGCAGGTTAAATGGTTGTCTTGCTAACAAGGTTGTAATAGCCAAATAAGGTCCTCCGGTACATGGGAGTTCAACTGCTGCAACAAAAATTCCAAGAAATATCGCTCCAGGAATTGTAACTTTTTTAATGTATTTTTCTATCTTTTTTGATTGCGATACTGGAATAGCCAATGTAATGCCTTTTCCATACCAGAAATAATCCTTTATCTCCAGAAAGCCCATTAATATTACCAAGACTCCAACAAAAATTCCCAAAGGCTCTGCAAGATTAAATCTCTGTATAAACAACAACAAGCCAATTCCAGCTAAAAAATAAGTAATGTAAACTGCAACAAGATAGATAATCCCAACAAAAAGCATCTTAACCCTATCATGCGATAAAGCCAGTAATGTTGATATCATTAAGATTAAAACACCTATTGCGCATGGGTTAATTGAATCAACCAAAGCAGTCATTATAACAGTAAACCACGTTAAACCAAGAATCATTCACAACCCGCCTTTTTGTAGAGTTCTTCTAAGGGTAAAACCCCAACAATCCTGGAACCATTTGGAAATTCCCAATCGGGGTATTTTAACACCTGTTTTTTTAAGCATAAATCTGTTTGAGAATCATCCCCTCTGGGGTCACATTCTACATAAACGCCACGATTCATTATAATATCATAAGAATCACCAAACATCTTTTTTTGCTTTGCACAATTTGGACACCAGAAGGCACCATATTCCTTAACACCCTTATCTGCTAGACAGTTTGCAACCTTATCACTATATTCTTTAGTATAAGGTGAACTACTACAAGCGACTAGAAGTATTAGTAAAACTATTGCAATAATAAGTAAGATTTTCATTTCTTAAAACTCCTATACATTTTTAATGAAATTAACAGCATAATAAATATTAGTATATCTAAGAATATGCAAAGCAAGCAATAAGTCCCTTTCAGTTTATAATATTCTACATAAACTAATAAATACAAGGCAAATATCAAACTCCATGCTAAGATTAAACTCATTAACAACAATAGATTTTCCTTGTTAAACTTAATCCCAAATATTGCTTTGTTAAAATTTTTGGCTATCAGAATTGTAATTATATATAAAAGGATAAAAGTGATTAAACCAAAAATAGCTACAGGAATCCCAAATAATTCACTCCACTCACTCTTATTTACTATATCACAAGAGATAGTTGAGCTAATATCACAGAAACTTTCTTCTTCAGCATAATGTAAATAAGTAAGATAAACAGAAGTTATTATTGAGATTATAAGGAAGAATCTTAATGTAAAAATCCCTCTTTTAAGATTCATGTTAAAAAATTAAGTAAATAACCCTTTAATACTTTTCGGCAGTCCTCTTACATACAACAAAGCTAGTGGAATAGCCCAATTTGCCCATCTTTCAACAAAATCCCAGATCGGGTCGCCGGCAACAGGTCTAGCTAACGCTGTTAAAAAACCCCATAAAGAAGCCCAGATTAACATTAACCTGAATGGGAAAACTAAAGCCAATATACCAATTCCGATGTCTACAACACCAATCGTCTGCATTAAAGTATTCGCTAAATCACCAGTAATACCAGTCATTGCTGTAAGCATTTCAATAAACCTAGGTTTTAACTGATAAGCAAATACACCATGACCTACAAATTCTCCAAATAACCCTATTCTAAGAATCCACTCTATTTTTTTCTGGTCTTTCACATTATTTTCAAGAAAGATTAGTATTAAAAAATTTTGTTTAATTTGTAAGTAATAATTATTCTTTTTTCAGATTAAATAGCATTACCAAACCTATAACGAACATTGGAAATGTTAATAATTGCCCCATTGTAAAAGGCCCAAGAATAAAACCCAGCTGTGAATCAGGCTCTCTTACGAATTCTATTAAAAATCTAAAGGCACCATACATCGTTACAAAAGTCCAGAACAAGAATCCTTTGAGAAGATTTTTACCTCTTAAGTTCCATAAGGTGACAAATATTACCAGATTTTTAAAGGATTCATAAATCTGTGAAGGATGTCTAAAACCAAGAGCATCTTTAAATTTAACACCCCAAGGCAAATTTGTAACTCTCCCATAAA
>JACPNI010000092.1 GCA_016185555.1 Candidatus Woesearchaeota archaeon
CAGTACAGATTAATGATAAAGAGGAAATAATTAATGAATTATCTGGTTTAATTATTGAGGCTGTTAAAAAAAGAACTGAGAATAAGAAATTAATTGGAATAGCTTTCTCTGGGGGTATAGACAGTACTTTATTAGCATTTATTTGTCATAAGCTTAATAAGAATTTTAAATTGTACTGTGTTGGTCTGGAAAATTCCCAAGATTTGGAACATGCTAAAAAGATTGCTGATGAATTTGGTTGGAATATAGAGAAAAGAGTTTTAGACTTAAATGAAGCAGGGAGCATAATTAAAAATGCTGTTAAAATATTAGACTCAGATGATGTAGTCTGGATTGGTGTTGGTTCTGTTACCTATAGTGTTTTGCAAATGGCTAAGAAAGATAATGTTGATATATTATTAAATGGCCTTGGAAGTGAAGAAATATTTGCAGGTTATGAAAGGCATAAACTAAGAATAGATTTTAATGATGTAAATGAAGAGTGTTGGCGTGGCTTAAAAAATTTATGGGGGAGGGATATGAAGAGAGATTCTAAAATTGCAAGTGAATTCGGAATAAATGTCAAATGTCCATTCTTGGATGAAGAGGTTATTAGGTTTGCCATGAGAGTTCCTGAAAATTTGAAGATAAATAAAGAAACTAATAAAATAATACTAAGGGAGGTTGCTTTTAGAATAGGATTAAAAGAAGAGTTTACCTTAAGAAAGAAAAAGGCAGCCCAGTATGGCAGTAATTTCGATAAAGCAATATTAAAATTAGCCAAAACAGAAGGCTTTAAAACTAAGAAGGATTATCTTTTCAGTCTTAAAAATGAAAAGGAAACTTAAGAGTAATTTAGTAGTATTAACATGCAGTTTAGTATTAGCATCTGGTGTGGTTTCTTCCGACCCTATCCCACCATCGGATATTTTTCTTTCTCATCCACCTAGCCCAAATTGTGAGACGAATTCTTTTGATTATACGTTGGGTTTGAAAAAAGATGGTCTATCAAGAATAGTTTTAGGGTATTTCGCATGTATAAAGCCCAATAAAGGATTTGAAACAATAAAAGATGTTGAGATTTATATAGACGATACTCCGGTGTGGAGTATTTCAATGGATAGTTATCCCTTTGGCTTACAAGAGGTTGAGGATACAATTAATTTTCTTCATGGAATAATATTGGAATCAATAAGAGATTTTAAAAAAGGTCAACATAGTACTAAGGTGATTATTTATCCAAAAGACGGCGGTATTGAAAGTAAGATAAAGACCTTCACTTTACAAGATGATATCAAAATTAATTATTTTGGTCTGTCAACTCCCATAGCTACACGATTCTATCCAGCCTTTGTAGGGCAAAATTTCTATAACCTTTATCGAAATGAAAAATAATCTAAAAAGCATTGTAATGATTGCAACTTTAGGTTTCTTTATACCAGATAATGTTTATTCAGAATTCCCAAAACATTATAACAACAATTTTGAGGATGCTGATTTCTTAACGCCAAAATGTTACAATACTTCCATGGATTATAACCTTAGGGTAAGAAAAGATTCACATAATCGATTGGTTTTGGATTACTTTGTATGCGTAAATTCAAAATCCAGTATTAAAGATCTTGAGTATTATATTGATAATATCCCCGTATGGAGTATTTCTGTAGATAGTCCTGGGTTTGGTATGGCGGAACCATTATTTTCTAATAATTTTCTTCATGGAATAATCTTAGAATCAATAAGGGATTTTAAAAAAGGCAGCCATAAAGCCGAAGTAATTCTATACGGTTCTAAAGGAGAAATTGAAAGAAAAATAAAAACTTTTGAGCTAGAAGGAGATGTTAGGGCTAAATACTATAAACCGTTTTCAGGAGCTACTTTTTAATAATCTTCGCTATAAAAAATCCTTCACTATCATTATCCTGTGGCCATATCCTTAAACATTTTTTAATCTCTTTATTGTATTCTCTGCCTTCATAATTTAATACCGGTGGGTTGCTTTTAAGGTTTAATTCTATTCCTTCTAAAGAAGCGTTTGTGTATTCGTTTAATAAGAAATCAACTACACCCTCATTTTCTTCTGGCTCTAATGTGCATGTGCTATAGACAAGAGTCCCACCTTGTTTTAGTGATTCAAATGCTGAGGAAATTAGTCTCCTTTGATCATTGGCTAATTTTTTAATCATGTTTGGGTTCCACATTTGTGCTATTTTGAATGATTTTCTAATTGCACCGGTTCCAGAACAAGGGGCGTCAACTAAAATCCTATCAAACTTTTCTTCTCTTGAACCAAACCACTGGCCCTTCATTAATGTTATAACCACATTAGAAACCCCACACCGCTGCAAGTTTATTGTCAATGGTTTTAATCTGTCAATTTTGTCATCGTTCGCAATTATTATCCCTTGGTTATTCATTAAAGCTGCGATTTGTGTTGTTTTGCTTCCCGGGGATGCACACATGTCCAGAACTTTTTCTCCTGCTTTAGGCATTAAGGCTAGTGGTGGTATCATTGATGCAGCTTCTTGTAGGTAAATATAACCAAGAAAGTGCTCTGTTGTGTTTCCTATTGTATAACCGTCAATCCAGAATCCTTCCTTGCACCAGGGTATCTTTTCTAATTTATAACCTCTTTTTTCAAATCTTCTTTTAACATCGTTAGTCTCAGCTTTTAATGTGTTAACTCTTATTGATTTCCTTAATGGTTTTTTAGAATACTCAATAAACTTATCAATATCGGTTAACTCTTTATACCTTTCAATGAATTTTTCCTTAAAAATTTCTTCCATTATTTACTTTCTCCTTCGGATCAACAATCATAGCCTTACTTAATATTTTTTGGATTACTTGAATTTTAGATTGCTGATAAATACTTGTTTTTTCTAAAATTTCTTCCGAATGTAATATTGCATCATATTCTTGAAGGATTGGTAGACTAACTATGAGTATTACTTTACTTTTATCTACGAAATTAAGAATTTTAAAACTAGAACCAGTCCAAAAAGTTCCACTAATCACTACATTTGTATCTAAGACTATCCGCATAATTTATCGTTCCTTTTATTTACGTAACTTATGGACAAGATCCGATACTTCTCTTTCTTTTATCTTCTTTTTAGCTTCCCTTAAAGGTTTGGTTATTTCTTTCCAGGACAAACTCTCAACTTTCTTAATCAGTAGAGAATCTCCTTCCAAGAGAAATAAAATCCTTTCACCTTCTCTTAGATGCATCTTTTCTCTTATAGTACTAGGTATAGCTATCTGTCCCCTTACACTAATAGTACCAATATCTATTGCTTCAGCCATTTTTATACCTCATTTATCTTGAAAATAAGATTAATCTTGTATATAAAATTTATCATTTCTTCCATTTATTTGGTTAAATAAATAGTAAGTTCATTTATAACAGAATTCTGAAACTTTATCATTAAATCCTTTTGACTTAATAAAATCAACAAGTTCCCAGAACTCTTTAGTTGGCTTAACTGATTTATACATAGAAACTCCGGTTACAACCTTTTCTTTCTGCAGTATGACATTACAGTGGGTCTTAAAAATTTTAGAGTTTTGTAATTCTTCTCTAAATGCATCTGCTGATTCTTTTGTTTCAAAGAAAGCACCCTGCGAGGAAAA
>JACPNI010000093.1 GCA_016185555.1 Candidatus Woesearchaeota archaeon
GAAAATTGGAACGTTTTTTTAAGATGAGTCTTATCATTAAGGGTGATTTAGATACTGATAATAAACAGAAAAAACAAGAAGCTAGAAGCGATGTACTAACTATTGGCGATTTGTTAAGTAAATGATAAAGTCAAAGAAAGAGCTTGCTGTATTGCTTTCACAGTTAAAAACATTTCATAAACCTAAGCTTAAGCTTGAACAATATCAGACTGATTCTGAGATTGCTGCAGAGTTGCTGTGGAATGCTTATCTCGGTGGGAATATCCAAAAGAAGGTTATAATGGATCTGGGCTGTGGCAATGGAATCCTCGGTATAGGTGCACTTGCGCTTGGTGCTTCAGAAGGGGTTTTTTGTGATATTGATGATGCAGCACTAAACCTCGCGATTGAGAACTGTGAACTAATTGAAGGTATATTAACTAAAAAGTTTAAAACCAGCTTTTCAAATTGCAATTTTAGCGAGTGCAATAAAAGAGTTGATGTTGTACTGGAAAACCCACCATTTGGTACAAAAAATGAGCATATAGACTCTCTTTTTTTGGAACAGGCATTTAAGTTAAGTAAAATAGTCTATAGCTTTCATAAAATTGAAACCAAAGATTTTATTATTAATTTTGCAAAATCTCACGGCTTTAAGGTTATTGATATTATCACCTTTAAAATGCCTTTAAAAGCTACCTTTTCATTTCATAAAAAAAAGATTTATAATGTTGGTGTTGGCTGTTTTGTACTTAAAAAAATTTAATTTAATATGATGAAAAAGATATTTCACCTTTTGATGCCTTTTTATAAAATTCTAATTCGGGATTTATTTTTTTCTGCTCGAAAAGCATCATATCAAGTCCTTCCCAGAAGAGAAACCAGCCCCCGGGTTCTATAAGTACGATAAGAAAATTAAAAAGCAGTCCTTTTTCTTCATACTCTACAATTATATATGTTGCAATGAACATTAAAAGTATCCCAAATAAAGTAAACAATAGCCCTTTTTTAACAGTCCATTTTTTCTCTTTGCTGAGCAGATTAAAATGCTTATTGAGGTGTTGTTTTAATCTTCTTTTAATTACCTCTTCTTGGTGCGGGTTTCTTTCATTTGTGGGAATAAGCAGTGTTAAATCAATTGCGCCAGAAACATTCTCTCTGCTTGCTTTTTTTGCTTCCCTTAAAAAGTCATCAGACAGTGCCCTTTGTGAAATTGGTCTGGGATCAAAGTCAGAAAATATGTCGTCATAATTATCCAGCCATAGACTTATCTCAGAAAGCCTAAGCAGTTTACGGTGATACCCTTTTTGCATCGGTTCTTCTTTGTTAAGTCCTTCCTTTTCTTCCATGATATTATTATATTATAGTCCTTTTTATTTTTATTGAATGCAATTTTCAGGACAACACAACAAAAAAGCCCTAAGGAAAGCTTTAAAAACAGTTTTTATCTAAGTTTTAAGGTGAATTAAGATGGAATTAAAGGTTCTCGAAAAATCCAAAGCAAGGCTTAAGCTTGAAGTATTAGGAGAAGATCATACTTTGTGCAATGCTTTAAAAAAAGAGTTATGGAACGATGAAAATGTTAAGGTTAGCGGCTATAATATCCCACATTCAATTGTTGGTAACCCAATATTGATTGTTGAAGCCTCAGATGCTAAAAAAGCATTAAATGATGCTGTTAAGAGACTAAAGAAAAAAAATTCTGAGTTTTTAGAGCAATTCAAGAAGGCATTAAAGTAAAATTATATAAACTTCTTATCTGTATTATTATTTGATGAAAAAAATAGCAGTATTATGTATAACCTTATTGTTTGTATTCTCAATAGTTTATGCTGGTATTCAGGAGGCAGCTGATCTGACATGGTCTTTGGCAAAGGATGAGGCCGGTAAAAAAGTTTTAGAGGCTGCTGGTAAAACTGAAGATGGAAAACAAGCTGTTACTGCATGGAAATGTTTTACACAAGGCGCAGTTGGCTGTATGAGTGCTTTAGCCTGTGAAGATCCAGAAAATAAAGAAGGATGTGATTCTTTTCAGCAGACATTAAAGACATATGATATAGCTTCTGACCCAACAGGGATTTTAAAAGGCATTGCATTTCAAAAAGCACAGGAGGCTGTTTTAGAAAGCCATCCAGAATTAAAAACTCTAGTTCCCTCATTAACGTTATCTTATCAGTATTTTGCAGCATTAACTTCGACCCCTCAAAAAAAAACAACGGGGAGCTTTTTAACAATTGATTCTATTACTGGTTTTGCTGCTTTGGAAAATGTACCTTGCCCGGGTATGCCAACAGAATTTTCAGCTGGAGAAAAAATATCTGCAGAAGGTTGTGTCAGTCCAATTTATGTAAAGGGAATTACAGTAAAAGAAGGGGAAACCTCTTTTGTGAAATTAGACTGTGAGAGTATAAAATCTGTTGACAAGCCTTTATTTAAGATACAGGGCTCTGGCTGGGGGTTTGATCAGGGTACAGAATCGCATAAGGTAATCTCTTCAGGGTATGGTACATTATTCCTTCTAAATGAAAAAGGAGAAACTACCTCAATATTTTCTGGTATGAAAAAATGTAGCGTTTTAAGCATGGATAATAGCGCAAAAATTATTGAAGCAGATATAACAGCAGGCATAGATACAGTTTATAATATTAATGAGATAAGATATAAATTACAGAAGGGTGCAAGAATCGTTATAGAAAAAAATGGAAAGGTAACATTATCCCCGCCAAAAGATGGATCTATAGGTTTGTGTGTTTCTAAAGACTGTGATTTTATAACTGGAAAAAATATAATTAATATTTATAAAGAAGCTTTTTTTGATGCACAAAATAAAATAATAAATTCTAATGATAAGCCAGTCATAATTGGTATTTTTGATAAAAAGTTTGAATTTACTGGGGAGATGATTTTAATATCCGAAGCAAGATTCTCACTTGAAAAAGGCTCATCTTTTAAAATGTCTGATTATTCCGGAAGGGTTACAGGTGATTATTTGATTATTGATTTAAAAGGTGATGAAATTGATGGTAGTGGAATTTCTTTTGGAGAAAAAATAAGAGGCTATGGCAAGTTTTATCTCGGGTTTGGTTCAAATTCTTTTGACTCAAGATCAGCCAATAATCTGTTTTCTTATGATCCAAATAAAAAGGGTATTGTTATTAAAAATACAGCAGTTAATGCAGATATAGGAAGCCTGGCTATTGGCGGCAGCTCTATTAATCTTGTTACAGATTCAAGAGGCAATTTAGTTTATACGCAGGATAGGTTGAAAATAATGAGTTCAATTAACCAATGTAAGAAAGTTAAGAAGAATGAGGTATGCGGTGTTAGGAACAGAGTTTCAGATGGTTATTTAAATATTAATTTTAAATTACGGGAGGGGCTTAATTTACAAGTAATAGCACCTAAAAATAAGGATTTAGGAAATTCTATATTCTTTACAGATGAAAGTCCCCTTAACTTGCATTCGAAAAAAACAACTGATCTTGTTTTGAAAAGAACATCATTAAACCTGCAAAATGCAGACGCTTCATTGCAGAAAGAGGTAGGTAATAAAGAGAAGCTAATAAGTGTTATCCAAGGCACTGCCACTGCAGATAATATACCTCCAGGATTGCTTGCCGCGACGGTAATGGCTGAGTCAAATTTTGATGAAACCGCCAAAAGTGCTAGAGGTGCTTCTTATGGTCTTATGGGCCTCACAAAAGTTGCAGTTGATGATCTGCCAAGAATTTGCACTGATCAAAGTATTGATGTTAGTTATGATGAAGTTGTAAAGAGTCCAGTTAAAAATCTGCAGGCTGGTTCTATGTATTTGGGTTGTATTGCTAAAAAATTAAAGACCAATGCCTGCGACCCAAAGGCATGGGCCGCTTATAATCTTGGGATAAGCAGGTTAAATAGAATATGCTGCGGTAGTGCCGGTTGTGAATGCACCAAAGACTATGCTTTTATTAAAGATAAACTCCCTCTTGAAACAAAATGGCATGTTATGAAGGTTTTTGTATACACAAAGAAGTTTGGCGAGTTAAATTTAAATAGTTGTTAAATCCTCATAAAAAGATGAAAAAGGGACAGGTGACATTATTTGTTATTCTTGGTATAATTATCCTTGGTGTCGTTTCTCTGTTGTTTTATTACAAGGAGGCTGTGTTTTCCAACCTGCAAGAAGTTGGGATATTAAAGACAGCTGCTTTACCCCCCGAGCTTGATAGTTTAAGAAGTAATATACAAAAGTGTGTTGATAATACATTTATTTCAGGCCTTATCATTGTAGGACTAAATGGGGGCATGATTGTTCCACAAGAAGATTATCTTAAGACTGAAACTGTAACAATAGCATATTGGAACAATTACGGAAAATTCCAAGGCCCAAGTTTAAATAGTATAGGAAGTGAAATGAAGGAGTATATAGAAGCAATACTTCCTTCATGCGTTAATCTTGAACAATACAAAAAATTTACCTTTAATGATGCAATACCACAGGCAGTTATTAACCTTGGAAAAGATAAAACTAATGTTGTTGTTAACTATAAGCTTACAGCAACACAGGGGGATTTAAAATACAGTTTATTCAAACCCTATAGTTCAGAAGTTCCGGTAAGATTCAGGAACATTTACAATATTGCCACAAATATAGCAAATTATGAAATAGAAAATACCGGTAAGCTTGATGTAACTTATTTATTGTCAACAGGCATGAACGTTGATGTATTAACCATTGATAATGAAACATTGGTTTATGCTATAACTGACAGTAGTTCAAGTATAGAAGGAATCCCCTATATATTTAATATTGCAAGCAGGTTTAAAAAATGAAGCCTGGGGTTTATGTAGTGTCAATCTTAATAATTTTTTTATTATATGCGCAATCCTTATTCGCTGTTGGTGAATGCAAGGTTTCTGGTGAAGGAGTTTATAAACTGACTGAGAAAGATAATGCTGGTTGCAAAGATTTGCTTTGTTATAGGGCTGATGGGGATAATACTAAATTAAGCTTTGAAGGTGTTGAAGGCACATATAACCTAAGAAAAGGGAGTGTTGTTAAATGCAGTTTAACAGGTGAATTACTTCCAGAGACGAAAATTGAATTCGGCACAAAAGGCTTTTCTGATTCTTATTCTGTTAACTTCAACAAAAATGGCATATTATTGGACGGTATTAATCCCGGGGATAAATTAAATATATTTGAGAAGGGTGGGGCTACATTTACTAAAGTCCAGGATAATATTAAAGTTTCTGGTGAAGGTGGTAAAAAAGAAGTCCAGGTTAATCCTGTTACAGTATGTAAACAAAAATTTGATGCACCTATTGGAGCACAGTCGTCATTTATAATTTCTCCTATTAATAATAAAGAAGGTTGTAGAATATCATATTATGCAATTAGTGGCTCTGAGTTATTTAAAGAAGTGCAATCCTCTTCTTTCAAATGCGGAAACAGGAATTTGAAATTAAATGGCGTTGCTTTAGTAAAGGCTTTTGAATGTGAGGATAGGGATAATAAAGGTGATATAAGATGCGCTTCTCCTGGATGTTTTGAGAATGTTGCAGGTTATTATAATTTGGATATCAATGGAATTTAATTACAGAATCTGAAAGATTTTTCTTCTTATGAATCCTTTGAAAACACAGGGTTTTCTATTATTAAAGGAAATGATGTAATTGCAGATTTCAAAGGTGCGAATGTACACTGTAATGATGGTGAGTGTTTATTTAGGGATAAAACTTTAGTGTATTGCCCTAAATCGGGTGTAGGGAAAAGAAAAACAGGCGGTTTAGAGATTGGACTGCCGGGATTAAAAATGTTTGAAATTGTTTCACAAAAATCCGATAAGGATGTAGCCTCACCAACAGGATGCTTTGAGGTTCAAACAGAAGGAAAAAAAGGTAGTAATGTTATTTTTGATATTGAAGGAGCAGCATTTGGAATACAAGAAAGATCAGTTGAAGCTAAAGAAGAGCCTGCACCAAAGGCTGGAATACCAGAGATTCAAGAATTTTTAGTGAAACAAGAAGGATGTACTTTACCAACTAAGCAGTATTATGTTCCAGAAAATAATTTGCCAGTATGTTTGACAGAAAATGAGGCGAAGAAGGCTTTTGAACCGATATGCCGATATTATGAAAATTCGTGCTTGAATGAGAGTGAAATACAAAAGCTAATAATTAAACATATTACGGATCTTGCATCAAATCCAAGTGCAGCGCCACACTTTCAAGAAATTGATGATTCCATAAAGAGAAAAATTATAGAACCAAAAGTATGTCCAGCAGGTACTAAAAATTATGGCGATCCAAATTTAGGTGAGTATTTATGCCTTAATGATAACGAAATAAAAAAAGAGTTTGAGGATAGGCGGGAGATAAAAAAAGAACCAGACTCTCTTGTTTTCAAACCTGGATGTTCAGAAGGTAAAATCTTTGATAGCGACTATGGATGTATAGATTCTTCAGATGAGAGAATCAAGAAAAAAATAGAGGAGATAGAGAGACTGGAAAGATTAGAGAAAGAAAATCAATTATTAAGGGAAAAAAGTCGGGAAAAAGCACCAACAGAAATCGTAGAAGATGCAACACAGTCTTGTAATGCTGGTAGTGATAGGTGTTCTTTTGATCCAGAGAATATTTTTGCTAGTCAACTTATGTATTTCAAAGAGAGATGCATATATAATAAAGATATAGAAGTATATTTTTGGAATTTCTTTGATGGGTATTATACAGATGGAAGTTGCAAAGAAAAAATTAAACCAGAACCTGGAGTTACTGTAGTCCAGGATCATGAATCTGCTCGTGAAAAATTAAGAGGTCAAAGAAGAATAAAAATTGAAGATCAGGAAACAGCTAAAAGTATTGGATTTGGAATGCAGGTTGCACCATATCTGATCAAAAATGGAAATCGGCCTGCTGTAACCTTAAACGCATTTGTTGATGAACTGGCTGCTGGAGGAGGCAATTTGGGGGATGTAATCTCTGCAGTTGCTGATGAAAACGATATTGATAGAACTGTAATAAAATCCATAATTTCTAAGGAATCAAGTTTTAATGTAAATGCAGTCTCTCCAGTTGGTGCAGCAGGTTTAATGCAATTAATGCCATATACTGCAAAAGGCCTCGGTTTGAATAATATTTATCGTGGTGATGAATTTAATAAGAAGTATAGGGAGTTTACGTTAGGAATAATAAATGCAGATACATTTCAGGCGTTTCAAAAAGAGTATGCAGCAGATCTTAGAAAACAAATAGCAGGAAAAACTAAAGAAGAGCTTGCATTGTTTGATGATAGGTTTGATCCTGAGAAAAATCTTGATGCTGGTGTTTCTTATTTTGCGAGGGCTTATCAATATAATAAAAGGGATTTGGGACTTGCTTTGGTTACTTATAATGCTGGTTTGGGTTTTGTTCAGAAGAACTGTAAGGGGACTTATGAAAGTTGTAGTTTGGGAGCTAACAGTCCAATTCGTAAATATGTTGACTCAATCAGTAAAGAAATAGCTAGTGGCGGTCCAGTTTTGGATACAAGGGAAAAGATATTGGCTTTTGTAAATTCAGTTCCTAAAGAAAAACTTCTGAAAGATTTAATGGTTCTTAATGGCGGAGATAAAAAGAAGGCTTTTGAAGCTTTAGGCAGAATGGATATAGAACCTTCTTTTGTGCAGTTTAGCACTTATCTTAAAGATGCTCAATTTAATTTATATTCTGATCCTGAAAAACAAGGCATGAGTAAGAGCGCTATAATACAAAATCCCCAATTTATTCCACAGGGCGTAAGAATAACAGCGGACTTGCCTAAGGAGAAGGTTTTTGGTATTTTTGGGGGTTCTTATACAATTGAAAGATCAAGTACTGCCTTGCCGTTATGGAGGCTTAAGGATTCAAAAGGAAACGTGGTTAGTGGATTGGACAATAAAGAACTATTTGAAATATTTACAAGTCCTTTATTTGCAAGGGGTTCAATAAACCTGCCTTTAGGCGATGAAGTAAGAAGGTTTGATATTGAATCTGATCCTAAAACAAAGGTTCGTTATTTTGTTGATAAAAAGTCAAAAGAAAAACTACGGTTGGATAAAATAGCAGAAAAAATACAAGAAGCAAAAAGAGCCCCTGAAATACGAGCTCCCAAATAATTAAGTTCAACTGATCATGGATAGCGCAAAGGAAAATTATCTTTGATATCCTTATAAACACAAAATTACTGAAATAGATTTATGGTAAAAGTTTACAATTATACTGTATTAATAGAACAAGATGAAGATGGGATCTTCCTAGCAAAAGTTTCTGATATACCTGGTTGTTATACTCAGGGAAAAACAATAGAAGAAGTAATGAATAGAATTAAGGAAGCAATTGAAGTATGTTTAGAAGCAGATAAGAAAAACTATCCGCCTCTAAAGTTTGTTGGCATACAACAGGTTGAGGTTACAGCTTAATGGTTAAATTAGTTCTAATTTCCGGTAAAGAATTATGTAAACTTCTTGAAAAGCTGGGCTTTGAAAGAATACATCAAAAAGGAAGTCATATAAGGTATAGGCATCCTGATGGGAGAATTACTGTAGTTCCTGTTCATGGAAATGAAGATTTAGGTCAAGGGCTTCTTCGCGAAATTTTAAATCAAATTAAAA
>JACPNI010000096.1 GCA_016185555.1 Candidatus Woesearchaeota archaeon
TCCTGGCGGGATTTTAATTTACAAGTCAAGACTGCATTCATACAGGGAACTTCCAGTAAGAAATGCTGAATTTGGTTTAGTCCATAGACATGAATTATCGGGTGTATTAAACGGGTTGTTTAGGGCTAGAAGTTTCACACAGGATGATGCGCATATATTCTGTACAGAAGACCAGATGGAACAGGAAATTACAGAACTGATAGCCTTTACATTAGAGGTTTATAGGGCATTTGGGTTTACTTCAGAAATGTTTATTGCAACTAGGCCTGAAAAGTACATTGGTTCAGAGAAGATGTGGGAAACTGCCACCAGTGCCCTGATTAATGCCATGAAAAATAAAAGCATTCCGTTTGGGATTAAAGAAGGTGAAGGTGCATTTTATGGCCCAAAAATAGAGTTTAATGTCAAGGATTCTTTAAAGAGGAACTGGCAATGCGGAACAATACAGGTTGATTTTTCCATGCCTGAAAGGTTTGAGGTAACCTATGAAGGGAGTGATGGTAAAAAACATATCCCAGTTATGATCCATAGGGCTGTTTTAGGGGCCATAGAGAGATTTATTGGAATATTAATAGAGCATTTTGCTGGAAAGTTGCCTTTATGGTTGAATCCAATACAGGTTAAAATAATGACAGTTGCAGACAGGAATTTAAAGTTTGCAGAGCAGGTTTTAATGGAGTTAAAGGAAAATAATGTAAGGGCCGAATTGGATGATCGTTCTGAAAGCATTCCTAAAAAAGTAAGGGATGCTCAATTGGCTAAGGTTAATTATATGCTAACAATAGGAGATAAGGAAGAGCAGAATAAAACACTTGCAATAAGGACAAGGGAAGGCAAGGTTGAGTTTAATGTAAAAGTTTCTGATTTTGTTAACGAGATTGTTCAAGAAATAAGGAATAGGTCAAATTGATATTTGAAAGATTAAAAGAAGATTTTAAAAAATTACAAGGTACTAAAGAATTTAAGAGCTTTAAAAAAGAAAATCCAAAGGCTTATTTCAGCTCTGCATTCTTAATGATTGAAAGTCTTGACGTTAAGGATATTAAATGGCAGATTGATTATTATGATTCTGAACGACAAAAGGCCAGCACGTTTATTGTTAACGGCGATGTAGTTGAATCCAAGATTGGAGAAGAAATATTGCAGAAAAAGAAAGAAGACATTGATGAGCTTAAATTGGAAGATGTTAAGATAGGTTTTGATAAAGCAGTTGAAGTAATACATAAGTTTAGGAAGAAAAAATATCCGGAGGAAAAGGCACAAAAAATAATAATTGTTTTGCAGAATCTCGGGAAAAGCCTTGTATGGAATATAACATATATCACAGTTAACCTTAATTTGATTAATTTTAAGATAAATGCAGTCAATGGAAAGGTTATAGAAAGCAGGATGGAGCCTTTAATCAAGTTTAGTTCTAAAATTCTGCCAGGAAAGAAAAATTAAAAAAAGAAAAACTTGTTTATTCAACAAGCGAGACTATTTGTCCGGTTTTAGTATGGCTAACTCCATTTAGGGTATAAGTCACGTTTGCACTCTGCTTGTATCTGCTTCCAACAGCGCCATTTGTACATCCGGATAATGTTGTACCGCTAGTTCCGCCAAGAACACTTCCATCTGTCCATGATGCTGCTGAACTGGTTGTACATGTAGCTATTGCAATTGTTGCACTAGTAAGATCATTACCCATACCATTTCTTAATAGCAACTGCACTGTAGTTGGTGTAACCTTAAATTCATCACATCCTATGCCCGGCGCTATTGTACAACTAGAAGGCAAGAACCTGCTTGGGCTCAATACACCAAAATAAGCTAATGCCCCTATAGCTGCTAAAACTACTAGGATAGCCCATCCATAGGTCATAAGAAATTCCATTGCTGCTTGACCACGATTATGCTTCATTACAAATCAACCTCCATTTATTTGTATTAATACTGGTTTTAGTGATAACATTTATATATAAAGTTTTTCATGTTACTGTATAATAAATAGTCGGGGTTTTTGTCTATGCTGTATAAAAGAGGGCAGATAAGTTACGAGTATGTTATGCTTGTTGGGGTTATACTTGTTGTAATGATTCCTCTTTTCTATGTGTCTTTTTCAAAACTATCAGATACTGTAAGGGTTAACCAGGCAGAAGAAGCAGTCAGTGTTCTTGCAAAGACAGCAGACACTGTTTATTCCTTAGGCCCGGGAAGCAAGAGCTATGTCTGGATAACAGTCCCTTCTGGTGCTGTTTCAACTTCAATTAGTAATAACGAGCTGTTGCTTAGGCTGAGCATTTTTGGCAGCATATCTGATTTTCATGCAAATACAAAGGCAAATATTTCCGGCAGCTTTCCTTCATCACAAGGCAGCTATAAGATGAGTGCAACAATGCTGGATAATGGCATTGTTGTTATAGGTCTTGTTAATGATACTACACCGCCGGTAATCTCCAATATAAATCCAGTAACCGGGAGCATTGTAAGGAACAGCACATTTACTTTAAGCGCCAATACTAATAAAAATGCAAATTGCAGGTATTCAACTTCTTCAGGATTTAGCTTTGGCAGTGGTACTTTATTCACAACTACCAGCGGGATTACACACTCTTCAATTCTTACTTTAGGTAATGGGGTTTATACTTATTATATAAAGTGTAATGACACATATGGTAATATTAACAATAATTCAAACCAGGGAACAACTTCATTTACTGTTAACTTGGATTTAACTAATCCGGTAGTGAGCAATACTGCTGTTGATAAAAACAGGACCATTGCCGGCAACCCGATATGCGTAAATGCTACAGCTACAGACAATCAAGCAATAAATACTGTCTGGGTATTGGTTACTTCTCCCTTAACCTCTCCTTTCCAGCAGGTTCAGAATTATACAATGTCAGATACAGCTTCTTGTGCAGGCACTAGTGGGGATAATGTTTATGGTGCCTCAATACTAATGCAATCACCTGGGATATGGTATATTAACACAACATTTGCAAATGACTCAGCAGATAATGTTGGCTTCCAAAGTCCTTATCCGAATATAAAGATAAATGTAAGCAGCAATTCATCAACAGGTCCGGGACAGGGACTTACTTATGTTATAATCGATAAGGGCTGGTATTATAAAACGCCGGATAATAATAATTTAACAGCAAATGATTCGCAATCAAGCCTTTCCCTGTTAACAGTCGACTTAACAGATGATGATAAGAATACCCCGCCAAGCACCAATAAGTTAAAATATTCTAATGTTAAAAATGTTTTTGAAGGTTTTATAATCCAGTTGAATAAAACACAGAGTGATTTTGATTATGTTTCTATAAGATTGAAGGCTGTAGATTCTGATATCCTGCCTTATAACCTAACTATTTATGCGTATCAGGCAAATAACAATAGTTTGCTTTTAACTAATACAACCTCTTTCCAAATAACAAAGGTATTCCAGGCAGGTGTTGACCGTGGTTCAAATGAGGTTATGGTCACCGCTACTGTCAAGGCTGGTTCAAGCCCCTTCATAAAGCTAAGAATAGTTCCAGATACGACCATGAATAATAAGGTCGCGCATATATCTGAAGCTGATTTTGGTGTTGCGTAACAATGAAAAAGGCCCAGATTAGTGTCGAGTTCCTTATGATCCTGGGGGTTATATTTTTTATTTTTCTTTTATTGATGGTATTTTATCTGGATATTAGGATTGATTTAAAAAAGCTTGAAAGCACAGCAAGTGCAAGGTCAGACTGTTTTAAGTTGGCTGATTTAATATATCAAACTGCTTCAAGCGGCGAAGGATCACTGGTTCAGGTTAAAATAGACCGGAACATAACAGTACAAAATCAGACTATTTTTATAGGATATGATAAAACAGATTTAATATGCAAGCATCTTGGTAAAATAGCCAGTGATGTTGCAGTCAATGGCAGCATCATATTAAGGAATGTCAATAATACTGTATTAATACAAAATGCATAAAAAAGCCCAAATAGGAACAACTGATCTGTTTATAGCAATTTCAATATTTATCATTGCAGTTATAGTGCTTGTCTCTTTATGGAACAAATATAATGTTATATTAAGCGAGAATGCTGAAAATGAAGAGATGTTTTCTTTAGGAATGCAGGCAACAGATTTAATGATAAAATCCCCGGGAATTCCTTATAACTGGACAGTTTCAAATGTTGAAGTCATTGGATTGGCGAATAGCGACCATAATCTTTCATTCTCAAAGGTTGCTAACTTGACACAGATGAGCTATAATGCTTCAAAGAAACTGCTTAAAATTGCATCATATGATTATGTTTTTAGAATTTCAACGCCTAACGGCACAATATTGGTTAATTATGGCAATATGTTTTCAAATGCAAATAAAGTAATCAATGTCAGGAGACTTGTATTTTATCAAAATGAATCAATACTTGAACTCATACTCTGGAAATAAGAAGGGAATAGTGCTTTCACTGGACGCAGCAATTGCAGTTGTAATAGTTTCTATTATTGTAATAATTGCAACTACATATATAACAAAATCAAACAATGATTACACGTCAAGAATGCAGCTGGTTAAACTAGGTAATGATATGGTAGCTGTTCTTGATTATGGTGGTGCACTTAATACATTAAATTCTGATGTTATAAGTTCAAAAATGAATAATATACTTCCAATAGGGTATAATATGAAGATAAGAATAGAAACAAATAGCAGCAGGATAGTTGAAACTATAGGCATAATACCGGAAGACAGATATGTATTTGCCGGCAGAAGACTGTTTGTGATTACAAATTCAACAGATACAAGCTATGCAAAAGCAAGATTCTGGATATGGAACAAATGAAAAAAGGAATTTTATTGAGTCTCGGATTAACACTGGTCGCGCTTATTATACTTGGGTTGGCTGTTTTGATCTATAATGATTCCAGTAAGAACATAGAAAGATTCAACACATTAAGCCTGTTTGAAAGGTTAAATGCAGAGTATCTTTCTGCTGAAAAAGGCATCTCAAGGATTTTCAATGTAAATTCAAATGTTAATCTTTCACTTAATGGCTTTAACATTACAATCCAGGATGCCATTCCAAATAATTATACAAATCTTAAGGATAAACTAATGTTATTTAGGGACTATGCCGGGGATAATTTTGCTAATACTAAAATTACTTTGAGTGATACCACTAATAGCATCAAATTTACAGTGAACCCGCATCTAATAAATTATACACAAATCCCTTCAAATAAAAAAATTATTATTAATTATAATAAATTAAATTTTCTTGGTTTAAATTTTAATTTTAATACTGGGAATTCTACTGTAGGAACAATTGCGTGGCAGGAATTTGATGGCGGGGCATTTCCTGTTTCAATATCTATTGCCAATAGCACAGGCTCTTTAATTCAAGATTCAAAAAATATTGACATGACTGATGAATGGGAGGTAAGGGTAAATGGGCTGCCTGGTGGGGAGGGCAGGATTAAAGTAGAGTTTGATAACGATGACAAAGAGATTACTATAGAAAATGATGCTAATATACTTGTTAATTCAAAAACAGAAATATTGCTTAATAAGTCAGATTATTTAAGCCTTACAGATCCAAGTACAAAGATTTCAGTTAACTTTAGCGAAGCAAAACTAAGCAAGGTTCAGAATGCAAGACTTTTATATTCCTATTATTAGGCAAAGATTTAATAATTAAATTTGGTCATTAAATGAATATGGATAATGTAATGAAAAAAGAAGGTGTTGTTTTTTTTATAGGCATAATTATCTTATCTTCCTCTTTAGTTTTTGGCAATTACTATGTTTATTTTATCCTGGCCGGATTTATTCTAATGCTTTATTCAATATTAATGCAAAAGATAAGCATTAAGTCATCCGAGGATAATATAAAAGCAATTTTTTATAGTGATGTAAAGCAAAGAATCTTCAATTTTATTTTTGTATCTGTTTTGGTCTTAATCCCCGTAATCTTCTTTTTTTATGTAAAAGAGAGGATAAAACCTGTTGCTGTTATTTCTGTTATTGCCCTGGCTGTTTTTGTTCTTGTACTTGTATACAGGATGAGGATTGTTTTGCGTGAAAGAGATGTGGTAAGGTTAATTAAAAGTGTTAAAAGTGATGGATTATCGCATCCAAATTCAGTTATAAAACTGGTTGGTTACGGATTAATTTCAAAAGAAGAAGCTAAGTTTCTTTTAGGTCTTCCATCAAGGATTGTTTTATCTGAAAGAGATCATAAAGGCATAGAAGAAAGGAAAAATGCCATACTAAATAAGCTTGCAGGCTATATCACCCCAGTTCCAGATACTGAGATTAAGGAAACACTTGAAATTGCAGATGAAATGCTTGCCAAGCTTCCTGAAGAGGACATGGACAAATTTTTAGCATCAAAAGATTTTCAAAAATATAAAAAAGTTATGGGTAAATACAAGGTAGAATAACATGGGACTAATTGCATTAGCTAAAAAGAAGGAAGAACAGCTCAAAAATGCTAAAGAGAAGGTTGAACCAAAAAGAGAAGAGATAAAACACGATTTAAAGAAAAAAGGGCCTAATTTTGAAGCTGCCAAAGAACTTTTCCTGAACAAAAAAATCTCTTGGTTAGCTTATGCATTTGCTTTTTTGTTTGTTTTGTTTTTATTTTATTTGTACATCGATAAAATCACCCCAATAGCAATAGGCGTTGGCTCTGGACTGGTTTTATTGCTGTTGATTTTATTCTTAAAGTCGGGAGGTAAGTACAAGAAATCAAGAGTTGAAGAGAAAATTCAGAACGATAAGATTATTATTGAAATAAAGCATGAATTAGCAAAGAAAGGATATAAAACAGAATTTGATAATTTACTTGATTTTTTAAACAAATATGGAAAACTCACCTTGACCCAGATAAGCTTTGGATTCGGGGTTGACCAGGCAAAGGCAGAGTCTTGGTGCAAGATTTTATCTGATGCAAATCTTGCGGAGCTTTATTATCCAGCAATAGGTGAGACTGAGTTAAGAAAGAAAGAAATGCAAAAAGAGGTTCAAAATGCTTGAAATACTGGAAAAATATAAAATAGAAAGTGGATTAATTGATGTTGATGTTGAGATAGTAAAAGAAGATAACATACCCAAGTATAAATTAATTATCCCGGAAATTTCCTTGGGAACTTCAGCTTTATTAAATTCAATAAAACATGAGTTAATAACCTCTATTAATATAACAACTGCCGAGATACTTAATCCGGAGATAATTAATACACTTAAACAAAGGTTTTCGACAAAAGCTGAGGAATACCTGCTTGACAAGCTTCCAAATATTGATAAAAAAACAAAGGACTTTCTAGTAACATCACTTATTAATGAAATGCTTGGACTTAAGGATATAGAATACTTGCTTAGCGACCCGCAACTTGAAGAGATAATAATAACATCTGCAAAGGAAAGTGTAAGGGTATTCCATAAAAAATACGGGTGGTTATTGACAAATATTTTGATTAAATCAGAGGAAGAGATACAAAATTATGCCAATATAATTGCACGAAGGATTGGAAGACAAATAACAACCCTGACCCCAATATTAGATGCACATCTTGTTACAGGTGACAGGGCAAATGCCGTTCTCTATCCGATTTCAACAAAAGGAAATGCAATAACTATAAGAAAATTTGCACGTGATCCGTGGACTTTTGTTGATCTTATACAGAATAAAACATGCAGTTCAGGTATATTCGCATTGATATGGTTGGCTATGCAGTATGAAATGAACATCCTGATTAGCGGAGGAACTGCTTCAGGAAAGACCAGTTTCTTGAATACATGTATGCCTTTTATTCCCCCAAATCATCGTATCATTAGTATAGAAGACACGAGAGAATTATTTTTGCCAGAATATCTGTATTGGTGTCCATTAACCACACGGGAGCCAAACCCAGAGGGAAAAGGTGAGGTATCCATGTTAGATCGTGAGCGGTAACGGGGAGCTTATTGAAATATCAGAATATGTTGAGAAAAAATTAGCTAAAAGCCACAAAAAGATAAATGAAAATATTATTGCAGCAGAAGGAGACGGTGATACTATATTGGCAGGAAGTCCTTTTTCTTTGCAATATAAGAAAGAAAAGATAAAAGCCTTTACAAAAAATACTGGAAGAAAATATATTTGTGATATAATATGTAATGACGGAACTAAATTTTCTATAACAGAAAACACTAAACTACCTGTAATGTCAAAAGAAGGAAAAATGGCTTTGTTAAACCCTTTCGAGATTAAAAAGCTGGGTAAAGCTTATGTACCGTTATTTACTAAAATAGACATAAAAACAGGCTATAAAAAAATAAAGTTATTTGAGGTTTTTGACAAAAAAGATATATATGCATGCAAAATAAAAAAAGAGTATTTACAATTAGAGAATAATCTTAAAAAGAAGTTTAAATTAAAGGAAATAGCATTTAGATGTGGTGTTAAACATCAAAGTTTTAATTATTATAGAAGTACCGGGATAGTGAATATGCGAGTTCTTAAGCTTATGATAGAACTGTCTGATTATTCTTTAGATTATTTTGAGAATAAAATAAAATACTTAAAGGCAAGAGGTACAACGGCTAATTTAGTAAAAATCCCACGGGAATTAAATGAGGATCTCGCTTACTTTGCCGGATTTGTTCTTGCTGAAAAGTTTATAGGAAAAAACAGAATAACAATCTCGCAGAAGGAAGATATAAACTATATTTTAAAACCATTAGTAAAAAAACTTTTTGAAATCGATATAAAACATCGTAAGGAGGAATATAACACATACTACATACTTTCTAGTGTTATATCATATTTAATGAAGGATTTATTTAATGCTGAAAAAGCTAAAAATGTAAGGGCTCCTAGCATTATAATGAAGTCTCCTGAAAGTGTAATATCAGCATTTTTATCCGGTTACATAGATGGCGATGGCAGTGTTGATACAAAAAGGGTAGCTATGTCATCTATTAATGAATATATTATAAATGAGTTTAAATATTTGTTTACCAGATTAGGAATAAAGTCCTCTGTTTATAGCTATCTTCATAAAAACAGGCATAATAAAATTTATACACTAAATATAACAACCAGAAAAGATTTACAAAATGCTTGTAAAATACTAAAATTTAGAAAAAAATTTAATATAGAAAAGGCAAAAATAACAATTAAGAAACAGTTTAAAGAAGGGACAGTTAGAAATAGAATTCCGGCATCGTGGGCTATACATTATATAGAAACATTAAAAAACTATTTAACTGAAAAAGAGAGATATAATTTTTATTACAGGTATAAAGAAAGTATTAACAAGACAATTTCTAGGAATAGAATAGCAGAATTGGTATCATTATTATCATTTAGAGTACATACAACTAGAGAAGAAGCAAATAGTCTAAAGGTATTGGGTGAATTGAGCAGAGATAATGTAGAATATATAAAA
>JACPNI010000097.1 GCA_016185555.1 Candidatus Woesearchaeota archaeon
AAAGAAACAGTATATAAAGAAAATGGAGTTTATATAAAACTTGATGTTGAAAAATGCTATTTCTCCCCAAGACTGTCAACGGAAAGGTTAAGAGTAGCCAGAACTGTTAAGGATGGAGAAACAATCTTGGTTATGTTTGCCGGTGTGCTTCCTTATTCTTTAGTTATATCTAAAAACTCAAATGCAAATTTTATCTATGCAGTTGAAGCAAACAAGACAGCATACCAATATGGGTTAGTGAATATTCAATTAAACAAGGCTCCAAATATAAGGTCTTTTTTTGGTGACGTTAATAAGGTACTAAGAAAGAATATCTTTTCAGATAAATTAATTGGTTTAAAATCTTACTGGCATAAAGAGGATCTCTCTCCAAGGTTGAAGAAAAAACCAAAGTTAATAGAGTTCTATATAAAAGAAAAAGATCTTGAAAATAATTTTAAAGAAATGTCTAAGACCGTAGATTTTCTGTCTAAAAGAGGGATTAGAGTTATGCTGCATCAGCCGACACACTACAAGGGTATTGAGTTAACACTAGCCACAGAAAATGAAGGGTATATAAAAAATTCATTGGAAGGCTATAGTCTCTTGTATAATCTATGCAAGAAGAGAAATGTAGTTGGTTTTATAATGCATCCGGTACCAAAAACAAAAGTGCCAATCGGCAATCTAATCTTTAATCTCAAGCAGAATAGGCACCTGTTAGATTATGCATATATTGAAAATCTGCCAAGACTCAAAGAAGAGGAGCATTTAAGAATACTAAAAGAGGTTAAAGCTAAGAATGCATGCATTGATTTAGCACATTATTTTTTAATAAACAAATCAAATGAAGGCTTGATTAATTTCATTAAAAAAATAAAAAAAGATTATAATACTTACTTTCATTTATGCGATTCTAACGGAGATTATGTTAATTTTAATGGTGTGAAAGCAGATTGCGTGAATATCGGTGAAGGTTCAGTAAATTTTGAAAAAGTATTGGATTTTTTTGATATTGGGATAATTGAAGTTAAAAGTAAAAATGAAAAAAAACCAAGAGAACTTCTTAAGGGTTATGAAATGGTTCAGAAGATACTAAAAAATAAAAAATTTGACCGCATCATAATGCCACTTCCAAAAAATGCATCTGATTTTTTGCCATTGACTAAAAGATTCGTAAGGAAAGGGACAATAGTAAATCTTTATGACTTTCAAAACAAAGAAAATATGCCAAAAAAATCTCTGGATAAGATTAGAAAAACTTATAAAAAATTTGAGGTTCTTGACATTGTTAAATGCGGTCAAATAAGTCCAAGAAAATACAGGGTATGTGTTGATTTAAAAGTCGATTTTTAGTAAAGTTTATATGGTTTTATAGTCCTATAGTATTGCTATGTCAACTACAACAATACAAATAAACGAAGAGACACTAGAACTGTTGAAGAAATGTAAAAATAATTTTAAAGCGGGTAGTTACAATGAAGTTATTAATACCTTATTAAAGGGTGGGACCAAAAGATCACTCTACGGTGCCATGGGGAAAGAAAGGAGTATGAAAAAAATCCTAAAGGGATTACGCGATGAAAGAGATCGGTGAACGTATTTTATTTGATTCCTCTGCTTGGCCCTCTTATTTTCTTGCAGAGAATGAGTCTATTAAAGATTTTATAGAGAATGTAAAACATTTGTTGATGACTTCTGTCTTGTACATAATTTACATACGGTGGATAGTTTGATTTATTGCTTAGCGATCTTAAATAGTGCAATTCTAGTATCTGGAGATGGACATTTTAATGGTTTAGAAAATACCTTTATTTTAAAATAATTTAGTAGGTTGACAATACACGTTCAATAGATATATTTAGATATTAGAAACATTTAAATACTATTTTATTCCATGTTTATGGATGGCAACTATAACTATAAATATTGGAGATGATGTTGATAGGGAATTTAGGGAAACTGTTAAAGAAAAAATGGGTCAGCATAAGGGGACTTTAGGAAAGGCCATAGAAGAGGCTATTAAAAAATGGATTGAGGAAAAAAAACAAAAAAAAATAGCTGAGAGACAATTAAATTTTATGGATAAAGGGCTATACTCTCTAAAGGGGTGGAAATTTTCGAGGGAAGAAATTTATGAACGATACTAATTCACTATTTCTTATTGATACAAATATTTTAATTTACGCTTATGAAGTTGACATAAGTGCTAAGAAGAAAAAGGCTATTGAATTAGTAAGTAAATGTTTGGATGGTAAAATAAATCTTGTGGTTTCAAATCAGAATTTGTCGGAATTTGCTTTTGTTATGATAAAAAAAGCGAAATTGAGTTTCAGTCAGGCAAACCTTAATATTAGCGATATAGTAAATTTTAAAGGGTTTATAAAAATAAATTATTCTGCAAAATCTATAACTTCTGCGTTATATATTGCGAATAAATTTGGAATGTCTTTTTGGGATTCATTAATTGTAGCAACAATGAAGGAGAATAACGTTTTTAATATTTATACAGAAAATACTAAAGATTTCAAGGTCCATTGGATAAACGTAGTCAACCCCTTTCTTTAGTGTGATTTTCTCTCCAGCCCGTGAAATATGCGGATTTCTTACAAAATTCACCAACGGATTGTAGTTAGCTTTTAAAGTCTTTTGCTACTATATAAACTTCCTTGCTTTCTTTCCTAGATGCTCTCGGCTTAATTGCCTTAATATGCCCAAACTTTTTTTTGATAGCTTTTAGCAGGTTTTGAAATTCTGTTCCATGGAAAACCTTCATTAACAGCCTTCCAGATCCTTTTTTAAGGAACTTGTCACAAACTTCAAGAACCCTTAGGTTTAGGTTCATTGCCTGAAACTGGTCTATCTCTTTTACACCTGTAGTTTTCGGAGCCAGGTCGCTTAATATCACATCAAAACTTTCAGAAGCATCCTCTATCTCTTCCAGGGTTTCTTCGTCATTTATATTGCCCTGTATAAAAGTTGTGCCTATTAAAGGTTTTATCCTTTCCATATCAACACCAACAATAAGCCCGTTATCAACAAGGTTTTTTGCTTCTTCAAGCCAGCTTCCGGGGGCGCAGCCAAGATCAAGAACCTTATCTTTTTTTCTTAATAAGTTACACTTATTATTTATTTCTCTTAACTTATAGATTGATCTTGCCCTGTAACCCTCGGTTCTTGCTTTCCTAAAAAACTTATCTTTCCTTTGGTACATTTTAAAATTCCATCTCCTCTTCAAACCTTTCTTCCTTTATGGCTGTCGGGGATTCTCCGCCGTGCCATGTAAATCTTGGCCTTATTCTGGCAGGATAGATTCTTTCTGAGTTATCATCTAGTATAATTGCACTCCCCTTTAACTTTGGCAGTTCATTCAGGTATCTTTGTAAATCACTTATCAAATAAGTCTGCATCATGCTGTTTAACGCTTCTATATCTGCCTTAGATGTTAACCGGTGGCTTATTACAATATCGCTTTGTGTTAAAACATCTTTATGAATCTCACCTGGCTGCTGCGTAGCTAAAACCAGGCTTATCCCGGGCTGCCGGCCTTCTCTTAAAAGCTGTACAAGTGCATCTGTTGCAGCAGTTTTTCCTTTTTTTGGCAGGGCAGTATGCGCTTCATCTATTAATATCCATACCAAAGGCATCTCCTCAGTTTTTATTTCAATAGATTTTTCATTAATTGTAGCAAGCTCTTCTAGTTTTCTTATAAGTATCCTCTCTGCCAAAAGTTTTTTGCAGATTAGGCCAATAACTAAATTTTTAATGCTCCAGCTTCCTGACTCGCTTGTGTATGCGCTGGTATCAATAATACTTACTTGCCCAGGTTTGACAATATCTTTAATTGCCGTTCCCCCTTTACTGAATAATCCAAAACCTGTTGCAGCAACAAATCGATTTTCAGCAGCATCTTTGATATTCTTTTCCGATTTTGTATCTTCTTGTATCTTCTTTATTATGTCCTTTATTTCATAGTCGTCATTTTCTTCTTTAAGCTCTGAAATTATTCTCTCAATTAATATACCTATGGATTCTGTTAGTTTTATTTCAAAGATATCCGCCCAATCACTGGCACTAATCTCGCTTGTTTTTATTGTAAAAGAATAATCTGTAGGAAAGCCCTGCGATTTATATTTTTCATAGCTTCCTTCAGGTGTATACACTTTCACATCCAGTGCTTTTGGCTGTATATCCCATTTCTTTAATAAATCCATTTCCTTTTCATTCTGGTATTTCATTGTCCAGAATATGCCCATGGTATCAAAGATTAAAACACTAATCCTTTCTCTTAATTCTCTGGATAATTGTGACATTTCTTCTGCTATAACTCCTAGACTAAAAGAATTATGTACTATTATATCATTTGCAATAAAATTATGTGATTCCGGTACACAGAAATCATAGACTTTAAATTTCCCCTCTAGAAGTTCTAAAGAGACGATTTCATCCCAAAATATATCCGATTCGGCCAATGTTTTTAAAGCATTATTTTGGTCTATCATTGCTATTTGAAGAAGAGTTTGCCTTGATGGTGCATATCTCATTCTCTCTCTCATTGCTTTTGGGTGGGTGTAGCCGAATCCCCTGCCTATTTTAGCCCAGTTATCTGGTTTATATGTTTGCCAAATTTCTTTCGGAATTGTATCGATGTTTGGATTTCGTTCAGTAGTTTCAAAGTATTCTAAAGCCATTGGTTCTCTTTCTTTCTTTTTACCAAAGAAACCAATGTTTTCTATAAATCTTTTAACGTTTTCACCATCTACTACTAATTCAAAACTATTAAATCTCTTTCCATTATAGTTTATTTTTTTATTTCTTAATTTAGATAGAACGCCGAATCTTAATATTAGGTTTTG
>JACPNI010000101.1 GCA_016185555.1 Candidatus Woesearchaeota archaeon
GAACAAACTGATTAAAAGATTCACCTGGAAAGAAAAATTCAGATTTTTAAAAGAGATAGCAACAAGCCCTTTAAAAAAGAAAAAAATAATATTTGATTTGAGAAAAGTCCCAAGCAGAAAAATTATTGACTCTTTAATCAGAAAAGTGAAAGAGGACTACCCTTCTGTTTATTTAACATTAATTGAAGAAAGGAACAAGATAATGGGAAAACATTTAAAAAGATTAATGGCAACTAATGAAATTGTTGTTGCTATAGTTGGTGCAGGGCATGAAGAAGGGATAGTGGAATACCTAAAAGAGAATGTTTAGTTTAAAAGAGTTCAAACATTTGATAATTTCTATATTTATTTTAACGCTTGCTTTTGCATTTGATGACAAGAAGCCGAGGTTTGAATTTGATTATTGGATCACAAATTTCATTTATTTTTTTTTAACTGTACTAATTGTTGTTTTAGTTTATCAAATCTGCCAAAAACTAGCCGCATACAGGTACAAGGTCAACACAAACTATAGGCTTATGAGCATACAAAGATTTTGGTTTGGGCCTTCAAAGAGAAACAAGATAAGCTACCCTATTGGGATTATTCTCTCACTGCTGATTACTTTTTTCTCAAAAGGAAGGATAAGCTGGCTGACTATTGGTAGTTTTATCATTGAAAATCAAGAATATAAACGGCTGGGGTTTAAATTTGCTCATGTAACAGAATATGAAACAGCAAAAATTGCCGCTTCCGGTCCATTGGCTGCAACAATTCTGGCCTTGGTATTTAAGTCAGTTGGGAACTTCAATGAGATAGTTTTGATAAGTTCTTTATATGCAGTATTTAACCTGATTCCTATTGGTAACAGCGATGGAACAAAGATATTATTTGGGGCAAAATATATGTACTTCTTTATCTTGGGTTTTGTTTTAATATCTTCAATATTAGCAAACCTTATTGGTGGTATTCTTGCCGGTTTAATTGCCTTATTTGCAGCACTAATAATCTTCTTTGGTATCCTATATAAAGGACTAAGCGGTTAACTTATTATGCTGAGCAATCCCTTTTGTATATACCATATCATTGCCAGCCAGCTGAATAAGTTAAATACACCATAAAAAGAAAGAAACAAAAAAAATAAAGAGATTATGTCCCCTAAGGTTCCAAATGTAAATGGAAAAGATATTGATTTTATTATTATATAAACAACACATAACCAAAATAAGATTAAGGAGAAGTTGGTAATATTTAATTTAAGAATAATGAACATTAACCCAGTAAACAAGTCCATAAAACCTAAAAATTTTAACATTCCGAATTTGGTTAAAGAAAAGTATATAAAAGTTATGAAAGTTTAGAGCAGCAATGTATACTATAAAAGATTTCAAACCAAGGATATACCAGCAGACTATTCTAAATACATGCTCAAGAAAGAACTGCCTGATTATACTCCCTACTGGTTTAGGAAAAACAAAAACTGCAATACTTGTTACTATCCAAAGACTTAATAATTTTCCAAACTCAAAGATACTGTTTTTAACACCAACAAAACCGCTAGCAAATCAAATAGCTGAAGAATTTATTAATGCCACAACCATAGAGAAGGAAAATATTTCAGTTTTTACAGGTGAGGTTAAACCTGATGAAAGGGAAAGAATATGGAAAGAATCTGTTGTAATCGTCAGCACACCACAGGGCCTTACAAATGATATTATAAGCCAAAAAATTTCTTTAGAAGAGGTTAGTTGTCTGGTGTTTGATGAAGCCCACAGGGCAGTAGGAGATTATGATTATGCATGGATAGCAAAGAGATATTCAGAAACTGCAAAATATCCAAGAATCATGCGGTTAACAGCCTCTCCGGGGTCAGAAAAAGAGAAAATTTCCGAGGTTTGCAGGAATCTAAATATTGAGGAAATTGAGGTTAGAACAGACCAGGATGAGGATGTAAAACCATACATACAGGAAGTGGACATTGACTGGATAAAGGTTGAACTGCCTCTTGAATTTTATGATATAAGAAAGTCACTTTATGACTGCTATAATTCCAAACTAAATGGCCTTAAAAAATGGGGCCTTATTGGTTCTAATCAAAAAGAGGTTTCTAAAAAACAGATTTTAATGCTGCAGGGAAACTTGCATGGCAAATTATCCCATGGTGAAAGGGATCCAAGGATTTGGAGTGGTGTTTCATTAGCTGCAGAGGTATTGAAGGTACAGCATGCCCTGGAGCTTTTAGAAACCCAGGGGATTATAGCACTAAACACGTATATGGATAACCTTGTTGAGATGTCAAAAACTACAAAAGTAAAAGCGACAAAAAACCTGGTTAATGATCCTAATTTTAAAGCTGCAGATATAAAAATTAAAATATTAATTGAGAAGAATATCGAGCATCCAAAATTAATAGAACTTAAAAAAATAATAGAAAGAGAAACTCGTGCTAAAAAAGATGTTAAAATAATAATTTTCAACCAGTACAGGGATTCTGCTGCCGAAATTGAGAGAAAAATAAATTTAATACCCGGAGTGAAGGCAAAATTATTTGTCGGACAGTTAAAAAAATCAGGAACCGGATTAAGCCAGAAAGAACAAATAAAGATCCTGGATGAGTTTAAAGAAGGAAAATATAATGTGATTGTAACAACAAGCATAGCTGAAGAAGGCCTGGATATTGTTTCTGTTGATCTTGTAGTATTTTATGAACCTGTTCCTTCTGCTATAAGATCAATTCAAAGACGTGGAAGAACCGGAAGGCAGAGCAAAGGAAGGGTTATAATAATGATTACAAAAGGAACAAGGGATGAGGCATA
>JACPNI010000098.1 GCA_016185555.1 Candidatus Woesearchaeota archaeon
CTTCTTTCCTTTTTGATACTTACATGTTAACTCTATATCTATCCTAGTGCCGTGATCTTTATTCCACTCTTTTTGTTTTTCTTTTAATATCTCTGGCTTATTATTCTTTGTATCAATGGTTAATTCAAAATAATGCGCTGGTTTTTTAGGATCAGTTTTTGATATAATCTTAGCTGGTTTTCCAGTTGTTAATTGACCGTATAACACACTAGCCGAAATGCCTATACCCTGCTGGCCGCGATTCTGCTTTAATGAATGAAACTTACTTCCATATAATAATTTACCAAATATGTTTGGGATTTGTTGCTTTACTATTCCCGGCCCGTTATCTTCTACAGAAACAATAAATCTTTCTTCACTTAATTGTTTTAGTTCAACTATTATTTCCGGAAGAACCCCAATATCGGTGCAGGCATCTAAACTATTATCAACAGCTTCTTTTATAGTCATTAATAAAGCCCTTAATGGGTTATCAAAGCCAAGTAAGTGCCTATTTTTTAGGAAGAATTCCGAAATAGAGATTTCCTTCTGTTTCTTTGCAAGGTCTTCAGCAGTTACCTTTTTTGGTATTTCTTCTTTTGGCATGGAAACTCTGGGAATTTGTACTATTAATAAATTTTTCCAGTTTTAAGAATATAGAACAGTTCATTGGGTATTTCAAATGTTTCATAACTATAACCGAGTCTTTTTACTATTTTTAAGAACCAGGAAAGCCTTTTTTTGCTTATGTTTTTGCCTGTTAATGACCTTGTTGGGAAGCTTACAGCTATATATTTGGCCCTTATATTGCTTAAAATCTCATAACTTATATTTTTCTTGATATTTTCCAAAGAATCAAGAGCCTTGAATAGAAAACAAACCTCTGTTTCTGGGAAGCTTTTATCAAATATTAAGTCTAATTTAATTGTAGCACCGATTATTCTTTTATATGTGCTTATAGTTTTAAAATATTTTTGTATAAACCTTATATCAGCTGAACTTATTTCTGATGCTGTGTATTCAATTGAATTAATGTCCATAAAAACATAAGAAAAAGGATTTAATCCAGATGCCAAGTCCAATATCCTTGAGGGCCTTCCAGTATATTTAAAGATAGTCGCGTATATTTTCTTATAGTAATTGAGCCTTTCTTTTGTAGACTGATGTGTGCAAAGTATTTTTTTATGGAGCTCAATCACTTCGTTATCTATCTTATGTGTTCTTCCAAGTGCCATTTCGAGTTTTTCAAGTAATCCTTCTCTTTCTTTTGATTTTAGATTAAAAACACCATAAACCTCATGAAGAGTCTTTCTTATTTCCTTTAATAAAGCCTCAAATTCTTTCGCCTTCTCTAATCTTGGGTGTATTTCTAATTTTTTCTTTATCTTTGGGTTTTTAGTAAAATATAGGTCAACCATCCTCCTTATGAAATCATCATCTAATGAAGATAATTCTTTTTTCTCTTTAATGGTTGTAATAATAGTACTGTACATTTAGAAATTTCTCCGTCTTTTCTTCCTATCTTCTATACCCCTATACACATTGCCATGTGGTGAGCCGTTAAGAAGACTATGCACTGCTTGCTTTGCAATGGAAACATCTTCAACGTTACCAATAATGCCAACAGTTTTTCCATATACACATATATCAGTATTTGTCATTTGTTCAATCATTTTTCGAGCCTTACCATCGCTTCCTATAACCCTGCTTCTCAGTCTAATGAGTTTTTTAGCTGATTTTTTTGAGTAGTCTTCAATATCAATAATCTCGAGTGTATCATTTTCATTCAGAAGCTTTATTGCTATCTCAGGATTAAAACCTCTTGCTATTGCCCTGACAACATCTTTACAAAGATATACATCTAGGTTGTCTTCAGCAGATATAGTTACGTAGTCTTCAGCAGTGTTTATATAAATCTTAGTTCTGGTCTTGTGTTCTATCTTCCTTCTAGTATCTCCCTTTTTTCCAATAATAACAGCAATCCTTTCTTCAGGAACCTTTAATTCATAGGTAAACATTTTTAGAATTCGGCAAATTCATCCATGCCTTTAAGATAACCATTTCTTTTTAGCCATTCAACCTGGCTTTTTTTATATTTGTAAAGTATATCCCCCTTTTCCTCACCTCCAAATTCCCATGGTTCTACTAAAACCACGTCACCTTCTCTTACCCATAGTTTCCTCTTTAGCCTTCCAGGTATCCTACATACTCGCATTTTACCATCCAAACATGCTACCCTCATTCTGCTTGCACCTAGTCTTTGCTGAAGTATCCCAAGAGTTTCTTTTCCCCTAGGAGTTTTTACCCTGAATACTTCTCCTTCACTTTCATCAAATTCTTCATCAAATTCTTCTTCCATTTGCATATAAGCCCCCAGATAGATTTATAAAGCTTTCTTGCAACCCGCAGTAGTAATGAAAAAACTATTGGGTCTGGGATTAGCAGGACTTCTAAGTTTAAGCACAAATGTGAATGCTTTAGAAACCAAGGCTGAAGGTTATGAAGTTCCAGATAAAAAAAACACAAATTTGATAATGAAGGATGTTATTGGTAATAGTAACAACATAAAACTTAATTATTACACAAGACCAGATGGTAGTGGTTTTGCTGAGGTTTTATTTAATAACAAAACAGGAGCATATATCATATTTTCTAAAATTTATGAACTTAACCATATAATACAAGATAAAAATTGTGATAGTGTTTTTGAAACGAAGTATAGCAAAGAAGAAGCAAAAACTTTACCAGTACCTGAATGTTTCCTTAATAAAAAATAACTCGGAGGAAAGAAAATGAATAAGAAAGTTTTGATGTTAGGCTTAGCAGGTTTAATCGGGCTAGGTGCAAGTGGTTATGTGATAAAAACTTCTGATAAAGGATTATTTAATATGACATCAAAGGTTGAATTAATTGATAAAAACAAGCTCCTTGAATCCAGGGCTAAATTTTATTATGAAAGTTTAACTCAGAAAAGATTTGGCGATATGTATGACATGTTTACCCCTCCTAATAAGAGAGATATCCAACGTGAAAAACATATAAAAGATTTTAGCTCGGCATTTGATGGATTAAGTATTAAGTATGACGAACCGAAAGTAATTAAGATTGAAGAATTTACTGCGATAACACAAAATACTTTAAACCTAACTGAAAGAGAAGGAAAATCTCTTACTATATGCACTAGAATGTTATGGGTTTATCATAAATATGATAATTGGTATTTTGAAAGCGCAACTACTACC
>JACPNI010000065.1 GCA_016185555.1 Candidatus Woesearchaeota archaeon
ATGTAAAAATTCATCATAGCTATTTCTCTTATTAATAGCGGTAAATAAAGAGATAATTTTATCTAATAGTTCATTATAGGTTTGTCTGGGATACTCTTTGGCCTCTTTAAGTTTATCCAGAGTTTTTTTATTAATCTGTAGGGTAGTTATTGCCTGATTCATATATATAATCACTTATATATTAACTATATATTAACTATATAAATCTTTCGCTAATTGTCGGGTGTGGGATAGAATTAATTTAAGTCCCGCCTATTTGGAATTGGTTATGCCAGATAATAAGTCTTAAGTTAGGAATCCCAAGGAAAGCTATATAAACATTATATTACTCTAATGGTTTTTGACAATGTTAAACCCAAAAATAGAAGAAAAGCAATGGTCAAAAGACTTTGAGAAAGAACTTTATATAAATTGGAAAGAAAATAAAATATATTCATTCAATAAAAATTCTAAGAAAAAGATTTACTCTATAGACACACCGCCACCATATATTAATACACCTGTTCATATTGGTCAGGCAACTACCTATGCGTTGATGGATATGTTTGCAAGATACAGGAGAATGAAAGGTTATGAAGTCCTATTTCCATTAGGCTTGGATAAAAATGGACTGCCAATAGAGGTTGCAACTGAAAAAAAGTATAATATAAGGCTTACAAATACACCAAGAGAGGAGTTTATTGAACTGGCTAAGAAGCTTCTGGATGAACATGGCCTAACAACAATTGATTCTTTTTTAAGGCTAGGAATAAGCTTTAATTCTTATGATAAAGGCAATGGTGTTGGCGATGTTTATGAGACAGATTCTTCTGAGTATAGGGAATTAACTCAATCTACTTTTATTGATCTTTGGGGCAAGAAGCTTATTTATGAGGATGAAAGAATAAATAATTACTGCCCTGGATGCAAGACAACTATAGCTGACGCCGAAATTGATTATGAGGATATTGAAACGTATTTTAATTATGTTAAGTTTAAAGTTAAAGAAACTGGTGAGGATATTGTTATAGGAACAACTAGACCCGAATTAATCTGTACTTGTGGGATGGTTATTTTTAATCCGGAAGATAAAAGATACCAGCATCTAAAAAACAAAACAGTTATTACACCAATTTTTGAAAAGGAAGTTAAAATTAAACCTGATTCATTGGCTGCTATAGAAAAAGGAACAGGTTTAGTAATGATGTGTTCTGCAGGTGATCTTTCAGATATTAGATTTTTTAGGGATAATAAACTGGATCCTGTAGTTGCAATAGATGAACATGGGAGAATGAATAAGAATGCAGGTTTCTTACAGGGTTTAAAAGTAAAAGAGGCAAGAAATAGTATTATTGAATCTTTAAAGAAAAATGACCTTTTAGTTAAACAAGAAAGAATAATCCATAGAACACCAGTATGCGAGAGATCTAAGGATCATATTGAGTTTATTGCAATGAAAGAATTCTATCTTAAACAAGTCGAATTCAAGAAAAACATTAGGAAGTTAATTGGGAATATTAATTTTTATGATGAAAGTTCCAGGCAGATATTAGTTGACTGGATTGAGTCTGTTTCAATAGACTGGCCAATATCAAGAAGGAGATATTACGCTACTGAAGTGCCATTATGGTATTGCAGAAAATGTAATTATATTGTTGTTCCAAAACCAGGAAGGTATTACCAACCGTGGAAGGAAAAAGCACCAATAGATTCATGCCCTAAATGTCATTCTAAAGAATTTACCGGCGATACAAGGGTATTTGATACATGGTTTGACTCTTCAAATACACCTTTGTATGTGCTTCAATATTATTCTGATAGAAAATTCTTTGAGAAAAATAACCCTTGCTCATTAAGGCCACAGGGAAAGGAGATTGTCAGGACATGGTTGTATTACACCCTTCTTAAGGCTTATTTGTTAAATAATAAGCCTGTTTTTACGGATGTATGGATTAATTATCATATTGTTGATGAAAAAGGGAACAAGATGTCTAAATCAAAGGGAAATGTTATTGATCCTAAGGCAATACTGGATAAGTTTGGTGCAGAGCCTTTTAGGTTGTGGGCTGTTACTGAAGGTAATTTGACGAAAACAGATTTTAGATGTTCATTTGAAAGGATTGAGGGGGCCTCTAAAACCCTTAATAAATTATGGAATATTGCAAGGTTTATCTCTATGTTTGAAGAATCTAAAAAACCAAAAGAATTGCAGGAACTTGATAAATGGATCATAAATGAAATTTCAGGGCTAATTGAACTAAGCGATAAAAGCTATGGTGAATATGATTTTTATACACCAGCGACTTCAATAAAGCATTTTATATGGGAGACATTCGCATCCAACTATATTGAACTTGTTAAAAAGAGAGTTTATAATGAGGAAAACAAATTTACTAAAGAAGAACAAAATTCAGCAGCCTATACATGCTATTTGGTCTTGTTTAATCTTCTTAAATTAATGGCGCCAATTAATCCATTTTTAACATACAAACTTTATTATAATCTGAAGTGTATGGATGTTCATTTTGAGGAATTTCCAAAGCCAATAAAGAAGTTTAAATTAGGTTTTAAGAAAGAAGATATTTTTGAGATTAATGGCATTATCTGGAAGTTTAAAAAAGAAAAAAATCTTTCTCTTAAAGATCCAATTAGTTCTTTAACCTTAGATAAGAAATTTAAGGGCCTTATAAAAGATCTTTTAGAGGCCCATAATATCAGGGAAATTGATTTTGGCAGCAAGTTTAATATAGTATTCTGACTTGGTGATTTCTATGAACGTCAAAGAAAAACATAAACTTAGGAAGTTTATTAAGGAACTGGAAGCTGTTAGGGGCCGGCATACTGAACTTGTTTCTGTATATGTTCCTGCAGGTTATGAGCTAATAAAGATAATTCAGCATTTGGAACAGGAAAGTGGTACTGCTTCTAATATAAAAGATGCGAGAACAAGAAAGAATGTTATTGATAGTCTTGAAAGGGCAATAAGGCATTTAAGGTTATTTAAGAGGACACCAGATAATGGCCTTGCTGTTTTTGCCGGTAATGCATCTGAAGCAGAGAATAAAATAGACATTAAAGTATGGAGCATTGAACCCCCGGACCCATTGAACTTCAGGCTTTACAGATGTGACCAGACTTTTATGCTTGATCCTTTAAAAGATATGCTTGAGCATAAAGAGGTATATGGGCTAATTGTTGTTGATAAAAGAGAAGGGAATATTGGATTGTTGAAAGGACATGCTATAACTGAATTGAGAGAATTAACCTCTGGTGTTCCCGGGAAATTTAAGACGGGCGGACAATGCATTAGCGAAGATACGCTTGTAATGAAAGATAATGGAGAGTTAATTGAAATAAAGAAATCACATAATCCAATGACAATTATCTCAGAGAACTTTAATATAGAAAAGTCAGAGGAAACACCGATAGTATCAAAGTGGGAGAATAAAAAAGAGTTATTTAAGGTAATTACTTGCTATCCAAAATTTGAAATAAAAGCATCAGCAGATCATGTTTTCTTTGTTAGAACAGAGAATGGTATTGAGGAGAAAAGACTTTCTGATATCAATGCTGGAGCTTATTTGCTATTGCCTGAGAAAATAAACTTGAATTTAAAAGAACAACCACTGGATTTTGTGCCAGAAGTTAAATATCAGTTTAATATGAAGAAAATTAATCTTCCTAAGATTCTTACACCAGAGATTGCGCAGTTATTTGGATATTATCTTGGTGATGGTAGTTATGAAATTGATAGGTTAACATTTTTTGAGCAGAGAGAAGAGGTTGCCATTTATTATAAAAACTTAATCGAAAAATTATTCAATGTTAAATGTGACCTTAGATTCAGGAAAGATAAAAATTATTATCAATTAAGAGTTTATAGTAGAATTATAACCCAATTATTTAAGAAATATTTCAATTATAAAGATAAAACTATGAAGGGCAAAATTCCTAGCATCATTTTAAAGTCTCCAGACGATGTTTTAGCAGCATTCGTTAAAGGATTTTTTGATGCTGAAGGTTATGTTTCTAGTACAACGAGGGTGGCGTTAGGTATTAATAATAAATATATCCAAAGGCAGTTACAACTTTCACTATTAAGGTTAGGAATAATTTCTTCTATTTTGGAATATGACAATAGGAGAAATCCCTATTCAAAGAATTTTAGATATACTTTGGCAGTTGATGATAAAGAATCTTTAGAAAAGTATGAAAAATTAGTGGGTTTTTCAAGTCAAGAAAAGTCTAAAAAGCTTAAATATATAATAACTAAAAGAAGTAACAGGAATAAAGTTCGGCAAATAGTTGTTAATGGTAAAGAAATTGCAAAAATATTAAGGAATTCTGGTTATTCTACATTCAAACTCATGAATTCTCAATTTTTTTTAAACAAAAGACAGCTAAATAAAGAGATTTTTAAAAAAAGAATCCTTGATAATATTACTGATGAAGATCTTAAAAAAAGGCTTTATTTTTTCTATGATTCTAATTTGATTGTAGCTAAAATATCTAAGATTACAAGTATTGGCGTTGGAAAAACAATCGATATAGAAACAAAGAACCATAATTTCTTAGCAAATGGTTTAATCGTACATAATTCATCACAAAGATTAGAAAGATTAAGAGAAGGAATGGCTAAGGATTTTTTTGTAAGGATTGGAGAGGCTGCAAATTCAATATTTCTTGAGATGAAAGAGAATCTTAAAGGAATAATTATTGGTGGTCCGGGTATGACAAAAGAAGAGTTTTTAGCAGGTCATTACTTAAATAATGAATTGAAAAGAAAAGTTATCGGTGTTAAAGATCTAAGTTATACAGGAGAGTTTGGTTTAAATGAATTAGTTGACAAGAGTGATGATTTATTAGCTAAGGAAGGGATTATGGAAGAGAAGAAGATAATGACCAAATTCTTTGAAATGCTTGGAAAAGAACCTGGAAAAGTTTCTTATGGAAAGACCGAAGTTGCCAAAGTGCTTGAAATGTCTGCTGTTGATAAATTATTATTATCTGAATCACTGCCTGATGAAGAGATTGAAATGTGGGAAGAAAAGGCAGAACAATATGGCACAGATGTTGTAGTTATTTCAATAGAAACAAGAGAAGGAGCGCAATTAAAAGAGCTTGGTGGAATTGCAGCTATTTTGAGGTATGCGTTAAGATAAGATTGTATGTTAACAAAAGTGGGCGAGAAACCCCACACACTTTAGAGGTGGAGTATGTCACTTATATGCTAAGAAGGAATTACTTTAATTATGCCATTTTCTGAGATAATTGCTACTTCTTCATTATCTTTAAGGTGACATTTCTTAACAATTTCCTTTGGTATCCTAAGACCTATACTTAACCCCCATTTAGAAAGCTTTACATGATATTTTTTTATAGTCCTATATTTTTCAGCCATATTATGTAATTGTTTCATATCAACTATTTCTTCACCGCATTTAACGCATTTAAAATAATTATAATTAATACCTTCAGGCGTTTGGGCAGTTTTTTCCAACATATCCCCATGACATTCCGAACATATTTTCATTTTTTCCTCCCCTCAATTGTTATTATTTTTATTTTCAATCCCACTAGTTCTCCAACACAAATTGTCGATCTAGATATGAATTTAACATGATTTTTACCAAATTTTTTTACTTTCCCGCTCTTTATGCAGTTTTCTATTAGATCCGGACTAATTTTTCTCTGAGTTGCCCTAATGAAGGCATGATGTTTAATTTCAATCTCGTATTTAGTTCGGTCCATTAAATATATCACTTAATATCAAATAGTATTCATTAATATATAAACCTTACTATTTAATTTTGCAGAATCGCATGGCTTTAAGGTTGTTGATATAATTACATTTAAAATGCCTTTAAAAGCTACCTTTTCATTTCATAAAAAAAAGTTTATAATGTTGGTGTTGGCTGTTTTGTACTTAAAAAGGTTAATTCAATATGATAAAAATGGAGTATACGAAAATTATTTCACCCCTGCCAACTCCGCTAAAATAGCCAGAGCCCAAGAACCCTAGAAATTATTTGTAAACATCTTTTCTATGATCAAAACAGTTTATAATAATCTTATCTTGTTCTATTCTATAGATTATCCTGAATGGTGGAACTCTTACGCTGCGATGACCTTTCAGATTATACTGCAGTGGCTTTCCAGATGCAGGAAGTTGCTCTAACTTCTTAAGATGATTGATAAGCCTTATTCTCGTAGATTTATCCTTAATCTTCTTAAATTCATTCTTAAACGCCTCTGAGAAGATTATTTGCATTTTAAGCCATCAACAGATCATCTATTTCTTCATCGCTCATGGCAATATCTGCTTTTACAAATTTGCCTTCTCTTATTTGTTCCTCGCTTCTTCTGATTTTTTCAATTAGTAGCATATCATCTCTTAGGGCTTCTTTCTTAATTTGTTTCAACATAATGTTGCCACCTTCATTGAATACAATAAACTTTGCTGATGGTTTTATGCCTGCATCTTTCCTTATTTCTGACGGAATAACAACCTGTCCATTCTCTGATATTTTAGTTATAGCAATTTCCATTTTTATCATCTACTATATATTTTAATATTAAAATACATTTTATATATAAACTTTTCGGTTTCCTGGCTTTCTTAGACAAAAGGAGAAAATAACTAGGGATAAGAAGACCAACTCAGATTACTGAGAGGACATTAATGCAGGACACCATGCACTAATATTAGGATACTACAACAGCTTTTTCTCATGATAATCTTTAAAAATCTTCACTCTATCCTTTAATCTTATGGAATCTGATTATAAAAGCAGGGTTGAAGCAATATTATTTACAACAGGCAGGTTTATGGATATCAATGAGATTTCCAGGCTGTGCGGCATAGGCTCTGTTGGAATAATAAAGGAAGTTATTGAAGAGATAAAGAAAGAATATGCTTCCAGGAATTCAGCATTAACTGTATATGAAGAAGAGGGTAAATGGAAATTAAGCATTAGGAAGGAGTATAATTATTTGACAACACAATTATTAACAGATTCTGAATTAGATCACGGAACAATCAAGACATTAGCTTTAATTGCATATAAACAACCTGTTTTGCAGTCAGATATTGTAAAGATGCGGGGTAATGGAGCATATGATCATATAGCAACCCTA
>JACPNI010000089.1 GCA_016185555.1 Candidatus Woesearchaeota archaeon
CCTTAATACTAAATGGGCATCTGGGTCCAGAAGATATTTTCCCTGTAGGAGATTAAGATTTAGTGTTCTGATATAATATCCAAACCATGCAATTAAAGCGAGAATTATATATACAAAATATTCTTTCTTTCCTTTTAGAAAATTAACTATATTTTTCAGTTCCTCATCCATTCAAGAGACCAATTTTGAAGGATTTAAATAATTTCCGGATAGTTCTGCTGTGTTGCATGAATCCTGAAAAGCAGCACAGCTATCGCTAAATACTAAAGATATTTAAAGTTTACATAAATGGTAACTTTTATGAATTTGGATTTTAACTTGAATATTTTTATAACAATTGCGTTAATTGCTTTTATCACAATAATGATAGCTTATATTGTCAATATAACTATTAAACAGTATCTAAAAAAAGTCCCCAACCTAAAAGAATTTTTCATTAGTACAATACTCTATTTATATAAGCTCCACTTAAAGCTAGATCCTAACCTAGAAAAGAAAATCCTACCCTTTGAAGAGGAGGCACCATACCCCACCCTAGTGCATCCAGAAACGATCAATGTATGCAATGCAAAATGTATAATGTGTCCATATCCCAAAATGACAAGGAAAAAGGGATATATGGGTAAGAAGATGCTCTACCAATTAATAGATGAAAGCGCAGCCAACGGTACTAAAGAAATGTGGCTATATATGTATGGTGAGCCTATGTTGGACCAGGGATTAGGGGAAAAGATAAAATATGCAAAGCAGAAAGGCATCCCAATCACTTACTTGTCAACTAATGGCTCTTTATTAGACGAAAAGAAAGCTCAGATGATTTTCGATTCTGGTCTAGATAGGATTACCATCAGCTTTGATGGCACAACAAAGGAAACATATGAGAAAGTTCGTGTCAATTTAAACTTTGAAAAGACACTACAGAATACGGAAACACTTCTGAAACTGAAAAAAGAAAAAGGGCTCAAGAAACCTGAAATTACACTACAAATTATTAAAATGAACAATACAAACAGAGAGATAAAGGCCTTTGTCAACAAATGGAAGAACTATGCAGATGTTTTGGATATCAAACAAGTTCATGACTTCGCAGGACAGGTAGAGATAGAAACCAATAAAGGAAACTGGGCTGTGGGATTAGACAAGCATGACCTTCCTAGACTACCTTGCGCCTGGCTCTGGTACAAGGCTATAGTGTTGCAAAATGGGGATGTTGCAATTTGCTGCTTTGACTACGATGGTAAAGTTATTGTAGGGAATATTAAAGACACAAGCATGAAAGAAATATGGAACTCCCCTAAAATGAAGGCAATACGAAGGCTCCATTTAAAAAGGGATTTTGGGAAGATTCCTTTATGTAACAATTGCACTGCATATCAAGATATCGACCCCAAAATAAGAACAAAAGCATATTTAAATTACCTCACTTTTGGTTTATATAAAGACAACTTAAAACTTAATGATTAAATAGATATTCAAGCAAAAATAGTAATACTACTAATTGGAAAGGCTCACAAAAAATTAAGCTTTAAAAAGATTTAACCAATCTTCAGACCTTATTGAGACACTATATCCTTTCTTAGCAATTTTGACAGCATTGGAACCAAATTTTTCTCTTAATCCCTTATCTTTAATTAAATTCTCAAGGCAAGTAAATAATGCTTTTTCATCCTTTTGTTTTATTAAATAACCATTCACATTATTTTTGACTATTTCTCTAGGACCAACACAATCAGTAGCTATAACCGCCAATCCTGAAGCCATAGCTTCTACTAATGATATACCAAACAATTCCTCCCAGTTGTCAGTTGCATAGGAATTTAAAACAAAGATATTACACTTTGAATAAATCTCAGCTAGCCTTTTTTTGTCTTCAATGAACCCAAAATATTTTATATTAGGCAACCCTTCTAATAAACATACTAAACCCCCCCTCCCAACAAACCAAAATTCAACATCAGTAAATTTCTTAGCAGCATTAAGTATCCCTTCAACACCTTTTTCTTTCACAATCCTTCCAACATAAAGAACCTTAACGTTATCATTCTTCTTTTTGGATAGGTTAAAAATATCTAAATCCACTACATGGGGAATATGGACAGATTTAGCGCCTTTTTTTGAAATATTTTGTCTTGCTGTTTCTGTTGTAGTTACTACATTCAAATTTTTTAAAAAGGAATTCCAAAGTTTCTTTGTAATAAAATTAGGTTTCACTACATTCTTGCTATAATCCCAATATGGCCAAGAAGTAAGATAAATTATTTTTTTATCAAGTTTTTTAAGCAATAACGGAATAATAACTCTAAATGAATAAGGCTCAACACCAACCACTATTGCATCTTTTGTAAACAATAAAATTATGGGTGCAAAGAAACTTCTGAAGATTTCAAAAAAAGTAGGTTTTCCAAATCCATTTATCAACTTCGATATCAAAAAACGAAGCGGTTTGTTTCCATAATATACAATGTCTTTAATTCTGCCTTTATCTTTTAGGTAGTAAATGCACCTAAAATAGTCTTTATTAAATGTCCCAGCATAAATCTTTACATTTAACATGATTTAAAATAGCATTGCAACATTCTATAAAGTTTATGGATTAACCTTTTCAAAAACAAAAGTAACTCCTGTGTAAATGCTCATCTCTAAAGCAAGAAAATTATTAAGTTTTGAACCCCAATATGATTAAAATGAAGGAATAAGATTCTGTCAAATTAAATAATGGTACTTGACCATTATTTTAAATAAGAATTTCTTTTTTAAGAACTTTTTACCTAACAATAACCTGTTGTATACTAATGGTTTTATGCTCAATAACTCTTGGTAACATATAATTGTAGAAATAGTTAAAACTTTCACACCAAAGCTTAGCTGTTTCCAGACTCTTAAAGCCACGAAACCTCTTATACTACAGATTAACCTTGCTATTTAAGCTCTCAAGCCTGTTGTTGCTTAAATAGTGTAATCTACCTTTGCACATTATTCCCTTGCTTTTAAAATGCCTTATCGCACGCTTGGATTTTTTAAATGCTTTCTTACAAGCTTTTTTGTAAGCTTGTAAGCCATCTGTAACAATGAATCGGGTGGCTTTGCTGCTTTAATCCTGGCTTTTTCAAGAGCAAATTTGGCATTCTTTATGTCTTTCTCATGAGAAACATGAGTAACTATCATATTGTTTTTGTCATCAATAACAATCCATAGATAGCTAAACTTGACATTGCCATTTTTATCCTTTTCATTCCTGCATTTGATAAGCTTCTCATCTATGTGCCAAATATTAGAGAAATCTGCCATCCTTGTAAGTTTGCTAACAAACTTAGCAAACTTTTTGCTCCAGTTATATGCTGTTTGGTGGGAAAAGATAACACACCTAGTTTCTTTTGCAAGAAATTTAACATTTCTTGTGGATACAAAGAAGCTATAAAGAATGGAATTCTTTA
>JACPNI010000090.1 GCA_016185555.1 Candidatus Woesearchaeota archaeon
TATCCAATATCTCATCTATGTTTGTTATTTCTCTATTCTTTACTTTTCTTCCTAAGTCTGTTTTAGGTTTCCATGAACCTAAGTCTACTTTTGGTTTCTTCGTTATCTCTTTTGCGTCTTCAATTACAGGTTCTACTATTGTGTCTTCCATTTTGTCCTTATTTTATTTTTAAAATTGCGTTTTTAATGTTTTCAAAGTGCTCTGTTATATCTTCCGGTTTTAGGTTATTTTTAAGGTATTCTGAGAACTGTTTCTCATATTTTAATCTATCACCTGCAAGCTTTTTTGCATATTCAGCTATATGTAAACCTTTAATCCTATCTTCTTTTGGCATTATCTCTTCAGAGTGCGGTATTTTTAGTCCTGAGTCTAATGCTCCCTTAAGTACACAATATAATATATTTCCCTTTGTTGATTTGTATAATCCAATATCAAGTATTGCTTCATTTATTCCCCTTTCTTTTGCTTTAACCCCGACCAATAGCCCGATTAGATATGCAGATGAAACATTTTTCCTACTTGCTTTCCAACCAAGCTTAATTAATTCCCTGGTATTTGCAGTGACAATAACCTTGTCCCCGGAAGGGTTGAACTCGATTATTTGTGCAGTAATATTCTTTGCACCTTTTCTTACTGCAAGCCTGGGTTTTTTTGATAATAATAACTTTAGCCTATTCTTATAGTCTGTTATTCCAAGCTTTTTTCTTTTAAAATTTATTTTCATTTTATTCTTTTACTTTTGATTTTCCAGGATCTTTTTTTGCTCCCTTTACAATATTGCTTTCTGTTAGGTATAGCTTAATATGCCTTACACTCCTAAAAGCATTTCCTTTTACCATCCCATATATCTTTCTGTAGTCTTTGTTTTCTAGTAATTTTCTTACTTTTAGCTTACTTAGGAAGTTTCTTTGTGCCCGGACTTTATTTATCCACATTTCCTTTGAGCTTAACCTTGCATATCTGCTGCCTTTTCTTGATCCGGCACCCTGTCTTCTGCCCTTTCTTTTTTGTATATTTATCTTTTTAGCACGAGATCTTGAGATTCCTATTTTTGGTTTCGCCTGTATTATATTTTTCTTAATTAGCCCCCTAATGTCTTCTTTTGTTATTGCTTCTTTTGCTTCATCTAATCTTGAGTTATCAATCCATACTCTGGATTTTCCAACACCGAGCAGTTCAGCAGCCAATCTTTTTTGTGAATGAAGTCTCATTTCGGCATCTCCAATACAGTTTTCTTTTCTTCTTTCTCTTTTTCCTCATGCGGTTTTTCTTCCTTTTTCTCCTCTGCTTTTTTTAACGCTTCTTCTTTTAATTTCTTCTTATCCTCTTCTTTTTGTTTTGCCCTTTCTTTTTTGGACTTTCTCGATTCACTGGTGTTTTTTAGAAATTCGTCAATATTTTTTATATTAAGAACAACAATGCCTTTCTCCTTTGCTTTTTTTAGTATCTCTATTTTCTTTTTCAATCCAACACTTTTGCTTATTATTACTCCATGATTTTTTGAAACATAGTTTAATTCATCTAGGTTGCTTACTATTATTGGTTTTAACCCATTTTTATCCAATCCTCTTGTTTTTTTTGGCGACATATATCCGGGTCCTGGGGAAGGGTGCTTTAAATGCCCTTTAAATTTCTGCCTTAACTTTGAATGCATACCCTTTGGCTGTCTCCATTTCTTTGCAAGCTTTTTTCTTTTATGATATTCCTGTCTAACAAACTTCGGCTTACGAGACTTAATCTCTTTCCTTATTGACAATAATTTTTTAAGTTCCATTTTATGCTAAAGAAACCCCTGCTTTGTTGGTGATATAAATACCATCCAAGAATACCCTTCTGTCCCTGTTTGTTATCCTAGTTGCAGATTCAAGATTTGCAGCTGTTTGACTGACTTTTTCAATATCAATGCCAGAGGCTATTACTTCATCGCCTTTAACTTCAACCTTTACACCATCCAGTATTTTTGATTTCCTTGGTGTTTTTTCTCCTAAGAAATTTTTGATTATAATCTCATTTCCAGATACTGTAACATTTATTGGGAAATGGCTATAGCATATCTTCAATTTATATACAAAACCATCTTGAATCCCAAGAATTGCATTTTTAAGATGTGCTTTAAATGTATTCATAAGCCGCTTTTCTCTTTTGGATGCTTTTTTTGCAGTCAATATCACTTTGTTTCCTTCTTTTGCTATTGAGATATTTTGATGCGCCAGCCTTTTTTCAAGCACCCCCCTAGTTCCCTTTACTTTGACGTTATTACCAGATAATTCGGCATCAACACCATTAGGTATATCAATCCTTACAGTTTCAGTTTTTTCATTAGGTTTTGAAGTTTTCATTTCAGTAACAATAGGCTAGTAGCACTCCCCCAAGATTTTTTTCTTTTGCACCATAATGTGTCATAATCCCCTTTGGAGTGGAGACAATAATCAGACCAAAATCTTTTGCAGGCAGAAATCTTTTTTCAAATTTTTCAAATTCGTTTTTCTTAATGGCAAATCTTGGTTTGATTACACCAATTTTGTTTATCCTGCCAATTAAGTTTATCTTGATTATATCGCCTTTGTTGTTCTTAATAATCTCAAAATCCCCAATATAATTGTTATCTTTTATTATTTGAAGCACATTTTTTATTACATTTGATATGGGCTTGACTATGCAGTTGGTGCTTCCTATTTTTTCAGCATTAAACATAGTCGATAATGTATTTGCTAACGGGTCATTCATCATTTTAACCTACCTGTATTTCTTAAAGCCCATTTTTTTTGCATTGTCTCTGAAACATCTCCTGCACAGGTTGATACCATATTTTCCTATATGCCCCCGTGAATTTCCACATATTAGGCATTTCTTGGTGTCCTTTCCAAACTTTCTCTCCTTGGGCTTATTATGTTTGATAAATTTTTTTAACTTTGCACTTTTATGTTTTAGTTGCTTGAAAACCTTTGTGTAGCTGCTTGTTGTCATCTTTTACTCATTCGATAGATACATTATATTTTTTTTTCATGAATTCAATTGCTTCTTCTTTTGATATCAGGTGCCTTTTCGGGATTTTTGCTCTTCTATATACCCTTTTTTTAACCCCAAACCCCGGTCTTTCGAGTGTAACTGCTGCTTCCAGGCCAATTGTACCCGTTTTTGCATCATATTTTGTTCCTGGTATGTCCAGATATTCTTTTATGCCAAATGAAAAATTACCATTCCTGTCAAATTTTTTTTTTTTTTTTTTATAGCTGACAGCCTGCAGTAGTCTCTTTATCATTTCTTCAGCTTTATGTTTTCTTAGGGTTACTTTTGTACCAATTGCTAATCCCGGCATGATGTTCCATGTTGGGATTCTCTTTTTTGTTTTCGTTTGAACTGGTTTTTCATTTGATATAACCTGCAATAACTTAACGGCCTTGTCTAATTTATCGCCCGGTTCACCAGTACCAATATTCAGTGTTACTTTTTCTATTCTTATCTGCTGCATTAGTGTCATTTTATTCTTTTATTATGCTATTGTCAATAACAAATGCATATTCCTTCAGTGTTTCAAATTCACTTCCTTCTTTTGATTTCAGTTTTATTATTGATGGTTGGGATCCATAGTAATTAGTTACATTCTCCAATACTGCAACATTTCCGCTATACTTGCCATGCATTATATAGACGAGTGCACCTTTCTCAAATTTGATTAAACCCTTTATTGTTTTACTACTAAGATCATATAGCACAGTATCGCCAACATTATAGTTGTCTTTATCAACAAGAACATTCTTACTATCGAATAAATTCAGCTGAACTTTTTTCTTTTTAAGAATTTTTTTGCCAATTATCTTGCATGGCTTTATGTTTGCATCACTTTTGTTTATATTCTGTATGAAAAATTTGCCATTTTTGTTTAATAACAGCCTAAAATGCTCATCGGTTTCTGGTATTGATATTACATCCATTAAACCTACACCAAATTTAAATTCTTCCCTTGGGACATTATCAACGAGTATTTTTTTTGCGTTTAATATTTTTTTAACCTCTCTTGTTTTTTTTGCATATTTCAGCATATCCCTGATTAGAAGATTTAGCGGTATGCACCTCTCTAATGGGTGTGCCCCGGGATTTGGTCGGGTAACAAATTTACTTCCTTTTCTGCTAATAATCCATGATTTTGGAGCAACTAGCCTTATAAGGTGTCTTTGTACCATTTTTATTTTCTCTCCAGCATTTTTCTTCTCTCTTTGTCGTCAAGATTAAGGTCTAGTATTTCTGTATTTGAAGCATAGATGGGGTATAGCACTTTCCCACCATCTTTTTTTACCATTTCTGCTCCTTCAATATACACTTTGCTTTTCTTCAGATTTATTCTTGAAACCTTTCCAACATGTTTCTTAAACTGCCCAATCATTATCTTTACCTTATCACCCTTTCTTACAGGCAGGCTTCTCTTCCCATATTTTTTCCTTAAATCTTTTGATAGGCCTGCAGATAAAAATTTATGTTTAATATGCAATGGAGCATTCAATCTGTATTTTCTTTGCTTATTTGGCTTCTTGCTTGATTTCCATTTGCTTGACCATGCAGGTTTCATTTTTTACACCACTATTCTTGCTAGTTTTCCTATTGAAGGCCATCTTGTAGCAACTTCTTTTGCTATCGGGCCTTTAAAAATTGTTCCTTTTGGGTTTCCTTTATCATCCTTTAGCACAACAACAGCATTATCCTCAAACTTTATCCTCTCGCCAGTTGGCCTTCTGTATTCTTTTTTTTGCCTTACAACAATCGCATGAACTACCTGCTTTCTCATATCGGGTTTTCCTTTAACTACAGAGCACATTACTAAGTCACCAATACCTGCTGCGGGTTTTCTACCACGAACAGTTTTTAGGCCAACTACTGTAAATATTCTTACTCTCTTTGCACCCGAATTGTCACAAGTATCTACTATTGACCTTACAGGTAATCCCCTGGTTATATTTGCTTTAAGTGCTTTCATTTTTACTTACTTCTATTATTACAAAGTTCTTTGTTTTTGATATTGGCTTTGATTCTGCTATTATCACACTATCCCCAGCATTGACTTCTATACAGTCTGGCTTATGTGCTTTTACAGTCGTTCGTCTTTTTTCATATCTTTCATATTTCGGAATAAAATGCGTCCTAGGCCATTCTATTGTTGCTGTTTTGTGGACATTTACTTTTCTGACTACACCGCTAAACACCTTGCCATGCAACCTCATATTACTATGAAATGGACAGCATGCATCATTACACTTCTTGCTGGGAATATTTACATCAATCCCAATTCCTTTCTTCTCTTTCATCTTAACTTTCTCACCTTCTTGACACGTTCTTCTGGTCTTCCAACTAAAAGTTTTCCATTGATTTCAATTGTTTTTCCCTTGTAGTTCATTTTTATTGTTATTTGGTCTTTTATCAGTCTTTTAATGCCGGTTTCTGTTTCAACATGAATCAGATTTTTGGTTTCATAAACAATTTTTCCTCTGATACCTTCAAGGGATTTGTTTTTTGCGCCAACAATCTCAATATCACGGCCAATTAGCTCGTGCCTGACAATGTCGCCTAAACCATGCATTTTATCACTTTTCTATTTCTATTGTGTCTGGAGCAAACCCCAGTTTAATGAGCTCTTCTCTGACCTTTGATCCGTGACTTCCCTGCAGCTCTATTGTGCCTTCTTTTGAAGTGCCACCGCATGCAAGTTTTGACTTAAGGCTTTTTGCAAGATCTTTGAGGTTGATTGCTTTTTCATCAATCCCCCCAACCAAGGTTATAATCTTTCCAAACTTTCTTTTTATAACCTTGATTATAATCTTTTGATCTTCCTTCGCTATAGTTTCACAAACACAAAGTTCCTTTGGAAGCCCACATTTTGGGCATACTTCACTCATGATCCTTTGCTTGACCTCCTAACCTCAGGTTTTTCTTTTTTGTTTACATCAATGTTATTTGTTTTTTCGGTTTTGAGTGTTAATAGTTTGGCAATTGTTTTTTTAACCAGTTTTATCCTTCCTGGATTTTCTAATGCACCGCCAGTTGATTTTTTGGCGTGGAGTATGATTAATTCTTTGTTCAAATCTTCTAATCTTCTACCTATTTCATCAATCCCGAATTGCCTTATTTCGTTTTTTTTAAAAATTGCCATATTCTTTTAATTTTATTGAATCAATTAATCTCTTCATATTATTCAGTTTAACTGGTTTCATTTTTTTCTTCCTTTGCTTCTGCTTTTTTGGATCTTCTTTTCATTTTTTTCTTTTCTTTTTCTTTAATCTCTTCTTCTTTTTTTGTTTCTTCAACAGCAATTTTCTTTATTTCTTCAGATTCTTTTTCATAAACTTTAACTTTGTCAGGAAGCTTTACATTTGGTGGCATTATTGCTACTTGAACCCCTATTGAGCCGCTTCTTAGATTTGCTGTTCCCTGTGCTCTTAATACATCGTCCACCGAGACATTGCCGGATTTTTTCAGGTACCCTGCTGAGAATCTCCAGCTCTTTGCCCTTGCACCAGGAACACCTCTTCCACCTATAATAATCTCAGCACCCATTGCACCATTTTGCATTATTGTTTGTAATGTGTCATATCCTAAAAATTTGAATCTTTTTGGGCCATATCTCTCAAGCGAGTATACAATCCTGTCAACAACAGAATTCGGCACTAAGAAAGGGTTCTCTATATCACCGATTTCTATTTGGGGGTTTTCCATCTTGAATTTCTCTTTTAGTATTCTTGTTAGTTTTCTTATGTTCTCACCCTTTCTGCCTACAATCAATCCGGGCCTTGTTGTGTATACTATTATCTTTTCACCAAGAGGGGTTCTTTTTATCTCAATCTTATTGCTTGCAATGCTTTAACTTTCTCTGAAACAAATTTTCTTTCTATCATCTTCCGCCCTTACTCCTTTTTCTCTGTACTCGGAGTTTTAAAACAAACTTTCCCGTATCTTTCTTTTCTGCTAAAACAACATCAATCTGTGTCCTTTTCATTTTGGTTCTTCTTTGTCTTCCAGAATGCCATACTTTGGATGCTTTATTTGCTATTATATTTTTAATATAGAGATTCTTTGCATCAAAGTTTAGGTTCTTTGCATTTGCTTCAGCACTTTCTAAAACCATAAGTATGTTTTGACATGCTTTTTTCGGATATCCTCCAGGTCCTAATTTTCCTTTTTTGTGTCCCCTGTCCATATTAAATCTTCTGTAAGGTATTGCCTTTTTTTCTTCAATTACTTCCTCCAAAATCTTCTTTGAGGCCTGCAGGTCTCTTCTTCTAATAAAATTACAGATTTCAATACTGTCTTTTGTTGAGATTGGTAAGTCCCTGCCAGATGCCCTTATTTCGTTAATGTCTGTCATGTTTATTTAACTGATGCGGATGCACTTGATCTTGTTGCTCCAATACCGGGTGCACTATGCTCCACTTTCTTTCTTGTAGCAGCAAACTCGCCAAGATAGTGTCCAATCATTTCTTCCATTATCATTACAGGAACAAACTCTTTTCCTCTATGAATATGGATCATTAGTCCAACCATTTCTGGGAGTATAACAAAGTCTCTCCTGTGTGTTTTAATTAGTTTCTTGAATATTCCCTGCTTTGCCCTTTTTATTTTATCATATAACTTTCTGTTTTCTTCGCCAAATCCATGCGTTAAGGTTCTTCTTTGTCTTGAAGGCAATAATTTAATGAAATCATTTAGGCTCATTGCCCGCAGTTCTTCCAGTGTTTTCCCCCTGTAATGAAATATTTTTGCCATTTTAATCTAGTAGTCCCTCTATGTTCGTTTTTTCATAAATTGTTCTTGAGTTTTCTCTCTGGTCTATCCCTATTATATGATAAATGCCCTTATCTTTAGAGCCAACCATTGAAAAATATAATTTTTTCTTAATTGGTTTTTCTTCCAGGACTCCATAAGAAACCTTAAATTCAAAATCTTTCTCATCCAAGATCTCTTTTGCAAAGAGGCGGATATAAATGAGTAACCTTCCCTGATCTTCACAAAACATTTGTGACTCCAGGTTCTGGGGTTCTCTATAAGTCTTACAACTCATACTTGTTTTTCCTTCTAATTCTATAGATTCTATTAGTTCTTTAATGTCAGATAGCCCTGTTGCTAATGATAATTCAGTTGGTTTCATGATTATTGTTTCTTTGCCCTCCCTGTTTTTCTTGCGTGTATTAACCCAACATTTCTTCCAGGTGATGCAAATCTTGGTGCTGTTTTTGGCTTTCCAATGTGCCTTCCCCTGCCAGAACCAAATGGATGATCAACAGCGTTCATCGCTACACCAGAGGTTCTTGGGTATAGTTTGCCTTTTGATTTTGTTGCCCAGTGTTTCTTTCCTGCTTTTACAAATGGCTTGTCTTTCTTGCCTGCTCCAGCAATGATTCCTATAGTTGCCCTGCAGTTTGGATTTAGGCTTTTTTGTTTTTTTGATGGTAATTCAATAACAACGTGATCCTCAAATTTATTCAAAACCTTTCCAAAACTTCCAGCAGCCCTGCAAAATGCATTTTTTCCGGGCTGGGATTCAATATTACATATTGATGTGCCTTCAGGAATGCTTTTAAGAGGTAAAGTATTGCCTTCTTTTACAGCAGCTTCTACACCAGACTCAATAGGCTCGTTTAATTTAATATTCATTGGTGCTGCAATTAAAACACTCTCACCGTTTTCATATTTAATTTCAGCCAGGGGGGCATTATGTCCGCCACAGTGTATAAGGTCTGTTATTATCCCCTTAACCAGTTTCTTTTTTTCTGCATCATCATATACTTTATGGGAAATTTCTCCTTTCCATCTATGGGAGTGCGCTCTATAGGTAAAACTTCCCTTTCCGCGCTTTTGAGTTATAAGGTTCTTTCCCATTTTACATCATCCCAAGTTGGGTTGCTATGTCCAATGCAGGTGTTTCTTTTGCCAAGGTTAAGTACGCTTTTTTCTTTCCATTAGGAAGTATTGTTGTATTCACGTTTCTAACCTTGACTTTAAAGGCTGATTCAACTGCTTCTTTAATTTGTTTCTTTGTTGATTTTTTATCTACCATAAACATTATCTTATTTTCAGATTCCATTAACCTAATTGCTTTTTCAGTTGCAACTGGATACTTAATTATAGCATATTTGTTCATTTTTTAACTTCTCTCTTAACTGGATGATCAGTAAACAGGTTTTCTTTTGCCAGTCTTTCAATTGCCTTATCACTCCAGACGGTTAATCTTCCAGCTACTGCTCCTGGTGCCAGTAGTTCAGCATTTAATGAGTCAACAACAGCAATATCAATGCCATTAATATTTTGTGCTGCTTTTTGTAACTCACATCTATTTGAAACAACTATCAGGGGTCCTTTTTTTGACTGGTATTTTCTCCCACGTGATTTGCCTTTACCTGCCCTGATATTTCTGTCTTCAGTCCTGGATAATTCTTCGTTTAGACCTAAATTTTTGAGCAATGCCTTAACCTCTTTTGTTTTTCCAATATTCTCGAATTTGCTCTCAACTACAACAGAGGCCTCTTTAACTTTATGACCTCTCGCCAATATAAGGTCTTTGTTTAAGGTTGCGGAAATTGCGCTTCTTATTGCCTTTCTTCTTTCTCTTGTATTTATTTTTTTATCCCATTCCTTAAATGCTTTTGGTGGTTGTGCCCTTCTTCCACCCACAGTACCGGGTGCCCATGCCCCAACCCAACCAAATTGTCTTCCGCGCCTCCACATTGTTTTTCTTGGCACTCTTGAAATTCCAATACCATAGGCTCCTTTATAGTTTCTCCTCCTCCTTGATAGTTTGGCAGAGTATTCTTTACCTGCCCTTTGAAATGCGCCATAAGGCTGCCTTTTCCTGCTCTGAATTGCATGTACAGCCCTCTTTATTATTATTGGGTTATATTCTTCATTAAACTGGCTAGGCAGATCAATGCTTCCTATTCTCTTTCCATCTAATCCAAATATCTCAGCTTTCATTGTTTGCTTGCCTGGCTTATGTAACTTATTTCAGCAGGCATTGGTTTTCTTGTTGGTCTCATTGGTTCAGTCATTATAATCAGTCTGCTTCTTCCACCCCCAACAGACCCCTTAACTAAAATATAGTCTTTTTCAACTTTGCCATAATGCAAAAATCCGCCAGCAGGGTTTATTTCTTCAGGTTTATTACCAATTTTCATCAGCCATTTATTATAATCCATTCTTTGGTGATTCCCCATCTTGCCGGATTGGGGTACTGTAAACAGAACATGTTTTGGATGCCACGGGCCTAGTGTACCTATACCTCTTTTAGTTTTTTCAGATTTATGTTGTCTTATTGGTACACCATACCTTTTTACTGTTCCTTGAAATCCCTTACCTTTCGTAACGAAATGAGCGTCAATGTACTGGCCTTCTGTAAAAACCTCATTTAGCTTTATATCTTTATCAATCAATCCTTTTGCATAATTTAAACTGTCTTGTTTTGAGCCCCCAATAGCTATTTCAAAAACTTCTGGTGTTTTTTTAAGGCCAATATGTTTGGGTTGTGTATAAACAACTACCCTTATCATATCAAAATCAGCAGGCTCATTGTCTTTTTTTCCAGGCAGAAGCTTTCTTTTAACTTCTTTATCTAATTTTTTATTAAAAATCTCACCAATTACTTGTTTTCCTTTATTAGTGTCTTCTTTATAGAACCTTATTGACAATACCTTGAGGGGTGGACATTCAAGCACAGTTACAGGAACAGAAATTATTTCTCCTTTTGTAGTGGCGTTTGAGTTGTCTTTAATAAAAACATGCGTCATTCCAGCCTTATAACCGGCAAATCCAAGCAGTTTAACATTATTGCTTTTCGGCCAATTTGCTATTCCGGCATAAATTCTTTTAGCCTTTACCCTAGGCCAAAACTGCAATGATCCTCTTCTAGGATGTGATTTCTTTGCCATAGTTTCCTTTATTATTTCTTTATTCCAACATATGCAGGCTAGAGACATCAACCTGCGTCGCCTGTTAGAATCAGTGGCTAAATCTTATTAGATGACTTAAAAATCATCTTATTTCTATCAGTAGGGTAAGAATCTCAATCTAAGCATTATTTATAAATCTTATGTTTTTGTACAAAAGTTTAAAAATGGTCAGTATAACTTAAAAATATATATTACAAGCAATAGGAGTTAAAATGGCAAAAAATGTTTTACCTTTAGCAGCAATGGAAAATCTGCTTAAAACAAAGTCTAGTGCGGTGAGGGTTAGTAATGACGCTAAAGAGGCTTTAAGGGAGTTATTAGAAAATTATGGATCCCAAGTTGGTGACAGGGCAGTAAAAGCAGCAAATCATGCCGGAAGAAAAACAATAAAAGCAGTCGATATTAAATTAGCTTCGCAAAACTAAATTCCTTTCATTTTTTTTGTAATATCAATGTTCTTGGAACATTTCTTGCATTGGAACCTTATAACCTCCAAAGAAGTTTTTTTACCTGTTTCTTCATTCAATACACTTACTTTTTTTCTTTTAAATGGGACTTGTGTTTCATCCTCATTGCTACAGTAGGGGCATGTGTACTTAATATTGCATGTTAATGTATCTTCATATTCTTCTTCTTGCATTATAAAACCACATGACGGGCAAACATATTCTTTTGCCCTTATTCTTATCTTGCCATTCTCACCTCTCGGTTTACCCATCAAAGCATTATTACATTTAGGGCATTTTTCCCTTGAAACCCAGGCCCTTACCTTCCCATCTTTTATATTTCTATAAGTAAAATATACGCATTCTTCCATTGATTCTGGTTCTTTTAACATCTTTTTACCTCAATTGAAACTGCATTTTCATTAACCCTTATATACCGCGGGCATATGGTATATTCTAATTTTTTATCATTGCAATATTTAATTATACCTTCTTTTTCTTCTATGTTATTAAATTTTACTACAACAACCAGTCCTTCTTTATTTTTATGGATGATATCATAATTATTTAAGTCTTTTTTAATCTTTTTGCAGGTATTTATTAAAAACCTTCTTCTTTTGTTTAAGTTTAATATTTTTTCTTTCAGATCATTTATCTTGTTTAAATCAAAGTTTTCTTCTACCTCTAGTTTTCTATCTGATGCAATGAATCCTCCATATCCAAGATTAATTGGCTTCCATTTGCTAAAACTGCCTACAATTATATCGCCAAATCTCGCTTCCTTTGTTCCTATTGAGCCGGAAACATCATTTATGACAACGCACTTTCTATCCCTGCAGGTATCCAAGATTTCATGCATGTTTTGTAATGCAATGTAACCACTTAAACTATTTACCAATAGCACTGAGTTTTCATCAGCTTTTTCTTTTAAGTCATTTAAATCAATCAAGCCATAGTCTGTTTTAACTTCCATGTTTCCAAATTTTTTATAACTTAGCCATCCACCCTGGTCTTGGATTATCACTTTTTGCTTATTTAATTTATTTAAGACTTCTTTTATTGAATTATCGCAAGAGTCCATTAAATAGATATTTTCCTTATTTGCTAAGTTCTTTAATAGATACTTAACTTCTCGCATACCTTAAACTCAAAAATCAAGCTTTATAAATCTTAATTAAACTAAAAATACTAATAGTCCC
>JACPNI010000066.1 GCA_016185555.1 Candidatus Woesearchaeota archaeon
AAGTTAAAAATCGCAATTTTATGGGAATGTGGCTCCATATCGAGCAACTACAAGCTTCATTGATAAGATCTATCTTTTCAAAAGTTAATGCTAACATAACAACTCCAGGTCCATTAAGCATGTATAAAAGAAAAGAACTTGTTGAAATTAACTGTTTCTCAACAGAAGGATTCTCAGAAGATGCAGATGTTGCAATAAGATTGATAAGAAAAGGGAATAAGGTTGTTTTTTCTAACAAATCAATAGTACACACTTACATGCCTGATGATTTCAAAGGAATAATAAGACAGCGTTCTAGGTTTGCTCGTGGAACTATTAATATTTTAAAAAGGCACTTGAAGGCCAACAAGTTATTGATAGATTTGTACACGCTGCCATTGCTTTTATTTTTCTATATCCAATCAATAATAATGGGTTCTATCAACTTATACCAAATCTTTTCAGGATACTTCCTTTATTTCATTTCAAAAGGAATTTATATCGATTTAAATGTTTTGAAATTTTTCTTCGAGTGGTTATCATTGATTGGCTTCATAAAATGGTCTGGAAGCGTAATTCTCGGACTTGCTCCTTTAACTTTTTTAAGTGCAATAGTTATTCTGACCTCATTACTCTCTTATCCTCGCTATGTTTACGCAATCCTAAAGTACGATAAAAGAATAGATTTACAACACATTATTCCTTTAACATTCATGTTCCCTTTTTGGGTATTCGTAACTATAGTATACTTAATCTCAATCCCGGAAGTATTTAGCAAAACCCAATACAACAAGTGGAATAAGAATGAGTAATATTTAATTATCTAAAATAACAATGAAGCAAACAATAAGCTTAAGAAATGGCATAATTTCACAATATAAAATGGACAAGTTAAAATTTGATAATGTTTACGAGCGTGGAAGAAATTTTTATACTTTGAATTACAGCAAATCTTTTATATCACAGTTATAGATCTATCCTTATGGTAGAAGCTAAAGAACTAAGGGATAAGATACTTGCATTCGCAACATTAAATGGTCCAATTCTTCCAGTACAGGCTTCAAAAAACGTAGGAACTAATATCCTGTTTGGCGCTGCTGTTCTTTCTGAGTTGGTTGCGGGGGGAAAAGTGTTTTTTACTAATATGAAAATTGGCGGCAGTCCTCTATATTATATTAAAGGGCAAGAACCGAAGCTGCAGTCTTTTATAAATCATTTAAGTGAAAAACCAAAAAAAGCATGTTTGGATTTACAAGAAAAAAAAATAATCAGGGATCATGAATGTGAAGCATGGGAAAGAGTAGCTTTAAGGGAAATAAAGGATTTTGCCTTTCCGATAAGTGTAAAGCATGATGATGGAACAATAGAGACATTCTGGAAGTGGTATTTGGTTAATGATGAAGAAGCAAAAAAAATTATTGAATCTTTAGTTGTTAAGAAAGAAGAAATAAATGTGGATACTGAAGAAACAGAAGATAAACCAAAGGAAGTTAAACAAGAAATAAGAGATGAAAAGCCACAACCAGTTAAAGAGCCTATTAAAGATGAGAAGAAAGAGAGAAAGAAAAAACCGAAAAAAGCTACAAAAGATATTTCGAGTATGGCGTTTGAATATTTTGAAAAGAACAGCATTAGGGTAATAAGCAGCAGTGTAATTAAGAAAAATAAGGAAATAAACTATACTGTTGAAATACCATCTGAAATCGGCAGTTTATCTTACATGGTTAAAATAAAAGACAAGGCAAAATTTACAGATTCTGATGTAATAATTGCTTACAGCGAAGCACAGTATGGCCGGCTTCCAATGCTTCTTTTAAGTACAGGTGACCTGACTAAAAAAGCAGAAGAATACATAAATAAGAATTTAAAGGGCTATTTCCTGTTTAAGAAACTGGAATGAAATATATTTTTGTGCTTGGCAGGGATCCGGAATTAAGCATACTTGAAATTGTATCTTATTTTAAGAGAAACAGTCTAAAGTATGAACTACTGGATTATTCGGATTACGCCTTGGTGCTTGACACAGAAGAGCTTGATTTTGAAGAAATAATAAAACGACTGGGTGGAACGCTTAAGATCTGCAGGGTGATATCTGAAAAACTTCCAAATGCACTAAATATAGGATCTATAATAAACTCTGATAAGATACACTATGCAATTAGCTATTACGGTCAGCCAAGAATTGACCTGGCTAAGCTGAATATGCTGATAAAAAAAGAATTAAAATCCATTGGTTATAAAAAAGCATATTACAAGCCCTCAAAAAGAGGAACATTCCTGATGCCCACTGAGACTATTAAGCTCTTAAAAGAAGGCGTTGAGTTTAATGTTTATTCAGTTGTTATTAGATCCTTTTTGCGGTCTTGGGTCTGTTATGCAGGAAGCTTTGTTGATGAATATTAATGCAATCGGCATTGATAAGGAAGATTATTCAGTCAATGCAACAATTTACAATCTTAAATGGTTTGAAAAGAATTTTAAGTTTAAGGCCAAATGGAAGGTTTATCATCAGGATTCTAGATATTTAATAAATTTCTTGAGAGAAAAGCCGAATGTAGTTGCAACAGAGCCATATATGGGGGTGTTTTTTAAGAAACTTCCATCAAGCAGGCAGGCTATAAAAGTAATCAGGGAGGTTGAGCCGTTGTATTTTAGTGTACTAAGTCAGCTTAAATCCTTGGGCGTTAAGACTGTTGTTTTTATTGTTCCAAGATTTGTGACTTCTGATAGAAAATTATTGAGGCTTGATTTTCCAAGAATACTTAAACGTACTGGATTTAATATTATAAGTCCGTTTGAAAAAATAAAAATGCCTGTGGTTTATAGAAAAAGAGAAGGTAATATTGAGAGAGAAATTTATATTCTAAATAATACCAAATAATTGCCGGAAATTTCAATTTATGAAACTTCATTAAAGCTAAAATTCAACTCCAGGAGCATTTTCAGTACCAGGTTTAGCATTAAAATAGGTTTTCTCCATAAACCCAAAGTTCTTTGCTATAATATTGCTCGGAAATGTTTTAATTTTGGCATTGTAATTTCTTACAACATCATTGTATCTTCCTCTTTCAACTGCAATCTTATTTTCTGTGTTACTCAGTTCATCCTGCAACGCAATAAAGTTTTGTGTTGCTTTTAATGCGGGATAATTCTCTGCAACTACCAACAGTTTTGAAAGTGTTGACTCTATCTGGTTTGCTGTTTGGACTTTCTCTTCTATATTTGATGCGCTTTGCCACTGGCTTCTTAGTCTTGTTATTTCTTCCAAGGTAGAGGATTCAAATTTTGCAGCCCCCTTTACAGTAGAGACTAAATTAGGAATTAAATCAACCCTTCTTTGGTATTGAGTCTCGACCTGTGCCCATTTATTATTCGTGTCTTCATTTAATTTAACTAAAGAGTTATATGTTGTCACATACCAAAATATAAGCAGTACAACCAGGCCAATTATGCTAAAAGTAACCCATTTATTCTTCATTTTCGTACCTTCCCTTTCTTTGAAAAACTATAGAGCAGTTTTACTTCATCTTTATCTAGCCACATCCCTCCGCAGTTATCACAAACATCTAATACCGCCCCGGATGGATGATTAATTTTTCGCATAAGTCTTTTATTGAATAAACTTGAGCATCTAGGGCATTTAATATATTTATCCATCAGTATTTTCTTTATTTTGTTTTTTTTAAAGTTTACCATCCTCCAGAACTTCCACCCCCACCATATCCTCCTCCGCCTCCTGAAAAACCACCAAGCCCGCCTGAGCCTCCAAAACCGCCCCTACCAAAGCCTCCTGCAAACAAGCCCCATGCAGCCCCATGATAAAAACTGTCATTATTATTCTTACTCTTAAGATTTTTTTTAGAATTTCTTATGATTGCAACAAAGCGCAATATTATAAAAATAGCAATTATCAAGAAAATTGCAGAATAAACTGTAGTTTGGCTTGTGTTCGTTTCATTTGAATTTTTTAATTTAACAATATCTGGATCGTTTGAACCTTGTAATATTTTGGTGCTTATATCTACAACTTTAATTATTCCTTCTTCATAATTACCATTGATGAAATTTGGAACTAAATATTCCCTTGAGATCCTTCCAAGCAAAGGTGAATTGAGTGTACTTTCAACACCATAACCTACTTCCCACCTGTACTTCTTATCATCAATTGCAATATACAGAAGGATACCGTTATCATTACCTTTTTTCCCGATTTTATTTGACTCCGCAATCTTTAATGTATACTCTTCTAGGGAAAGTTCTTTTGGATATTCTTTTTCTATATAAACAATATATTGAACGCCCCCGGTGGTCTTTTCTAAATCTCTTAGTGTTTCTTCTAGAGATATTTTAGAAGATTCTGAAAGGATATTTGCATTATCCGTAACGTACGATCTTATTGCCGGTATCTTCGTGGCATTAACCAAGGATATTACAAGAAAGAAAATCACTATGGAAAAAGTTAGTTTATGCATAAAGAAGATTTGATTTTGTAGTTATATAATTGTTTCTTTATCTCTTATCCAAGGCGACATCAGAAACTTTTTATACTTTGCTCTATAAGCATAGCCATGTCAAGAATCTGGTACAAGAATTATGGATGGAAAAGTAATCCCTTTAATGTAAGGGCTGATTCTAAGATTTTTGGATTGGATAAAGAAAGAGAGTTGCTAATGAACTATGTTCTTGGAGGAAATGTCTGTTTTATTACTGGACCTACTGGTGCTGGCAAGACTTCTTTACTTAAGTGGCTTCAGTCAAATATCAAAGGCCACAAAATAATTTATCTCGATTCTAGTGCGACAAATGATTTTTTTAATCTTGGAAAGCACTTAAAAGACCATAGGAATTTTTTCGAACTTATCTTCCATGATTTTCCAAGAAAAGTGGTTCTGTTGGTTGATGAAGCACATTGTAGTGAGAAGCATTTGAAAGATGCAATTAAGCTTTATTGGGATAATGCACATGTCAAGTCTGTTGTAGTAGCACAAATTCCCTCACCAAATAATTTTTCAAAGGTTTTCAGGGCACGTGCAGGGGGAAGAATAATAAGGCTTTCTAACATAAGTACTGAAGTTGCAAATGGAATTGTTGACCTAAGAACCAAAAATAAGAATATATTTGAAAGAGATGCAATAGAGAGCATGCTTTACATTTCAGATAGGAATCCTAGAAAATTCCTGGAGAATTGTGAGAAAGCTGCAATGAAATTGGCAGGCAAATGGAATGGGGCTAAATTTTCTAAAGCAGATGTAGAAATTATTTTTAGCCACCACAAAGCTTAAAAAAGGCAATTAAAGCTACATTCTTATGGGAAGAGTAAAAACAATGATGATCAAGAGAAGCGCAAATAAACTTCTCAAAGAATATAAAAGCAGCTTTAATTCTGATTTTAACTACAATAAAAATCAGGTTGTTAAGTTTGCAGATATAAGATCAAAAAAAATAAAGAATGTGCTAGCTGGTTATATAACAAGATTAATAAAACGGGGCGTACAGTCCAATAAACTCTGATTGTTTTCTTATAAACTATTATTGTTCTTGATTTTGATGCATTACAGCACTTCTGATAATCTCAAAGGATTCAAATTTGCTTAAGTTATAGGTTTTATCTCCTACCCCCATATTTATTCGATATTCAGCATCTCGGCTTGATAAGCCTTTAACCTTTAACCCAGAGAAAGGGTTTTCGTGAGAAAGTACTGCTGTTCTACAGTCATAATGAGTGACAAATCCAACTACTTCAAATTCATATGACTTTAAAGAGAGCAGATCTCCAATGCTTACTCCTTTCAGCTTATTTTCCAATCCTTTCATAGCCAAGCAATGAAGCGGTGTATTTATAAACCTTTAGTTGATATTACAGTAGTAATTCGGAGGGTGTTCAAGATGACAGAAACTAACGAAGTGGAACATAAAGAAAGTCGGGAACGCAGCAACGTTGTGTACGTAGGATCCAAACCTTTTATGAAATTACAATAGTCAAGGCTATTGTAACATCAGTTACGTAACAAGCGTTGTTATGCAGTTTACAGTGCAAAATTCAAATGAAGTTATAGTTAAAGCCAGGGGGAGATTTATCAGTCGTGCAGTTGACATAGTTGAAGTAGCCAGAAAAAGATTTTTGGATAATGCACTTGATCTCGGTGATATTAAACTAGATTCTGAAGATTTTAAAAATCGTGAAGGCAGAGATATCCGGGTTAGTACCATAGAGATAACTTTAAAAAAGAAATAGTCTTTTATTTTTAAAAAGAGGTAATAGATGCAGGTCTCTATATTTTTTGACATTGTAATCATAATAATATTTGCAGCTTTACTAGCTAATATAGTAAGATTCTTTAAACAGCCATTAATTCTAGGCTATGTTATTGCAGGTCTGCTTATTGGTCCAAGTTTTTTTTCTTTTATAAAGAACCCGGAATATTTGAGCACCTTTTCCGAAATAGGAATTGCTTTTCTTCTATTTATAGTGGGTATGGAGCTGGATTTCAAGAGACTTAAAGAGGTTAGTAATGTAGTTATTATTGCAGGTATATTGCAGTCATTATTAACGATGGGTGTAGGGTTCTTTATCGCATCATTCTGGTTGGATATTACCCAGTCAATTTATCTTGGTTTAATTGTTGCGTTTTCAAGTACAATGGTTGTCATTAAGCTTATATCAGACAAAGGCCAATTAGACACATTGCATGGAAGGATAGTATTAGGAATTTTGCTGGTCCAGGATGTAATAGCTGTTATAGCCTTGCCACTGCTTCCAACAATAAATAACTTCTCATACAGTTTGTTTTCAATAGCCTTGTTGAAAGGGATAGGGCTGATTGTTTTTGCATTTTTAATGAGCAAATATGTTTTCTATTCTGTATTAAAAGCCACAGCTAAACTGCCAGAGCTTCTTTTTGTAACCGCACTTGCAATCTGCTTTATATTTGCTTCTTTTGCAGCCATTCTTGGATTTTCAATAGCAATAGGGGCTTTTGTAGCCGGTGTTGCATTAGCATCATTTCCATACAACCTGGAAATAGTTGGGAGGATAAAATCACTTAAGGATTTCTTTATCATAATCTTTTTTGTTACCTTAGGAAGTCAGCTTAACTTAAATAATTTTAATTTCAATATATATTTAATAATAGCCTTAATAATAACTGTTTTGCTATTAAAGCCAGTTATTATCTTTGTTATACTGAAATTCTTTAAGTATGGCAATAATACATCGCTTCTATCTGGCATGTACTTAGCACAGATTAGCGAGTTTTCTTTGGTAATTGCAGCATTAGGGCAGTCGCTTGGGCATATAACAAAAGAAACATTTACTTTGGTAATATTAATCTCCGTATTTACAATTACATTAACTTCTTATTTTGGCCAATATGATAAAAAAATTTATCGGTTATTTTCTGACTTTCTGGTTCCGTTTGAAAGATATAGTTCAGAAGAGCTTAGAAGACTCCCAAAAGAAATATCAGCACATACGATTTTAATAGGGGCGCACAGGATGGGACTTAATATTATAAAAACCTTAAAGCAAAAAAATGAAAATTTTATAGTCGTTGATTTTAATCCGGAAGTTATTAGGAAATTAATTAAAATGAATATAAACTGCATATATGGAGATATAAGCAATATAGATGTTTTAATGCATCTTAACCTCAAAAAAGCTAGGATGGTTATATCAACTGTTCCAAATACACTCGATAATATGCTCTTAATTGAAATAATCCGGAAAGAGCATAAGGACTGTATTGTAATAGTAAGGTCCTCTTCTGCATTTGAAGCATTAAACCTTTATAAAAAAGGGGCGGATTTTGTAGTTCTGCCTGAATTATTGGCTGGGCAAAAGATTTCGGATTATTTAACCCATCTAAATGACAGGGAAATAAAAAAATGGGGTAAAACCTATAAAGACAACCTAGCTAAATCCATGAACTATGAAGATGGTATCTGGTAGTCTTAGCCTATATAGCTTGTAGGTGTTTTTTCCTGTATGTTCGGTGCTATTTTTTTCTTCTTTTCAAATTTAGGTTCTTCCAGTTTTCCGAATTTATCCTCATAAAGCTTTAAATTTTCTTCAAGTATTTTAATAAGTATCTTTAGAAAATCCTTGTCGATCATTACTAAGCTATGTTTTATTGGCACTACAGCAGCTCCGCCTTCACTATATCTTGTTAGCACTTGCCTGAATTCTAAAAAGAAATTGTTCTTGCTATGGGATACTGCTAAACCATTTGCATAGAATGCATCCTTGCTAAAGTCTAATTGGCCTTGAATTTCTGTTCTTTCTTCTTTTTCCATTTTTACCTCCCATTATGCCTCTGCTGGGATTTGAACCCAGGACATCTGGATTATGAAACCAGCGCTCTACCGGGCTAAGCTACAGAGGCATTAGAATTTGGTTTGAAACTAGTTATAAAAAGCTTTTTATTTTATCAGCAATAGCAACAAATTCTTCTTTTGTTGGTTCAGGTATCTTTTCAAAGCTTAGATGTTTTTCATAACAGGGATGCAGTCTTACATGTACATGATCCACCATAAATCCTTCAACTACTATGCAAGTCCTGATTGGTTTAAAGGAATTATCAATTGCTTTGGCTATTTTTCTGGATCTAAGAAATAGTTCTGAGTATTCTTTATCATTAAGGTCAAAGATATAACTGGAGTGCTTTTTTAGTACAACTAACACCTGGCCTTTGGATGATGGAAAGGCATCTAGAAATGCTAAATGTTCTTCATCCTCATAAATTTTATATGAAGGTATATTATTATTGATTATTTTGCAGAATACACAGTCATTCATTTTTTCTTTCCTCTTTCTTAACAGAATTCCAGATTTTTAATGCATCTTCAGGAGTTTCGGCTTTTTTATCGCCAAAAACATGGGGATGCCTTCTTATAATTTTTGCGTAGACTTCACTTAATGAGTCTTCAATACCAAACAATCCTTCATCCTTTGCTATTCCTGCTATTACCAGTATATTAATCAGCATATCACCCAATTCTTCTTTAAGGTTTGCATAGTCTTTTTTCGCTATGGCTTCAAGAACTTCTTTTGATTCATCTGCAAACGATTTTGCAATTGTTTCTATAGTCTGGCTTCTATCCCAAGGGCATTTTTTTCTCACTACCCCAACGATTTCTTTTAAGTCATCAAAACCTGCTTTTGAGATATAATATTCTGCAAATTTCTTAAATGCTTTTGATCTATGTGAAATTTTGTTTTTTTCTTCCCTGCTTAGTTTTGATAATGTAACATCATATCCATTTGGGATAAATATCCTTTCATAGGGCATAACATCTTTATCTAAGTCGAAAACTTCATTGCTGATGCTTCCCCCAAGAATTCCATCAAATAATAGTGGGCCTTTTTCATGATTGCAGTATCCTACAATAGTCTTAAAATAAGCACCCTTATTTTCATCCTTTAACAGTTTTAGGATTCCCCTATAGCCCAGTTTTTTAAATTCCATTTTTGGGTAAGGCCTAGGATAATTGTTATAGGATTCGAAGAATATTCCCGTGTCTTCAATTACTAGTTCTAATCTTAGATCGTTTGATAATTTGGTAATTGATTCTTTTACGACTTCTTCAACAGTATCTGCTCGTGCTTCATTATACCTTATATTAAGATGTTCAACTCCAATATTATACTCTTTAAGAATAGCAGATGCTTCTTCTACTTTATGCTTGTTTGATGTTGCAAATATTATTTTCATCTTTTAAGTGGACTCGCCGCGATTTTCTTCAAGGATTTGAACGCGGTGCCTTTCCCGTGCGAGGGGAATGCTCTATTTTCCATATCTTTTGGATATTCCAGACTGAGCTACGAGCCCAACAAGTTTTAATCAGAATCGCTCTATAAAAGCTTTTTGAATTATACCTTAAGATTTAACTTTTTCCAATAAACATAACCAAGAACAACTGATAATAAAGTAGAAATAACTAAAGATTCTAATAAGAATCTATTATGACCTTTAAAATAGGCATCTGATAAAGCAGGAATCCCAAATATTGCACCAACAGTCCCCGGGATGGTTACCACGATACTAACAATTGTTAAGAAAGTCATAATTATTGTCAGCTTTGTAATCCTGGCATTTAGTTCTGAGTTACTTTTAATATCGCATTTTGTTCTTAGGCTTGCTATCCTATACATATTGCTTCTGCATCTTTCAAGCCAATATTTCGCTTCAGTCGTTAATATGTTATAATCATAATTTATCAATTTGCTATCAAACTCTGCTAACTTCCTCTCCTCAAGCTTTATTAAAATATCTACAAAATCCTCTATTCTGTCTATTAATTTTCTTAATCTTCTTCCTTCATTCTCTATCCTATCTATGTTTAAATTTTGCTCTAATTCAGTTAATTCCTTTCTTATACTTTCAAATTCCGATGTGTAATTTGTAAGAACCGCCTCTAAGATTAGAAATGTTATTGCTGTGCTTTCACCATGTTTTTTATTTAATATGTTGCTAAATTGTCTTAAATTTCCATTGATTACGTCCTTTCCAACATAAACTAAGGCTTTCTTAGGCGAGAGAACTATGAGGTTATTAGGCTCTTTGTCATAGTCCCTAATGTTAATAATTGTAAATACATCATAGGTCTGCAGAAAATTATAGTCAAGAAGTGTTAGCTCTTTAAGATTTATCTTTAACCCGGAATCTTTAACTTCCCTGTTAAAGTCATTAAAGTTTGTGAATATTTTATACATCTATAAGGAAGAGAATGTGAACTTACTTATATATTTTTATATGAATTAATATGGACTCGGTGGGATTCGAACCCACGGCCTTCCGCATTACGGTTTTTATTGCCGAGCGGACGCTCTATTGTCCAAGCTATTTTCTGGACTGAGCTACGAGCCCATTACATTTTCCATTTCAAAAAACTTTATAAATTTTCGTAATTTTGATTAAAGGATGGAAAGACTAGAAAAACAGCCATGCCCAGTATGTGGTAAGAAAGAACTCACATTAATGGAAGATGAAATGGATATCCCTTTTTTTGGTAAGGCTTATGTTTTTTCAATGAAATGCAGTAGCTGTGATTATGCATTAGCTGATGTTGAGGCTGCAGAACTAAGAGATCCAGCGAAATATACTTTTAAAGTTTCTAACAAAAAAGACATGGATGTAAGGGTCGTCAAGTCATCTACAGCAATAGTCAAGATACCGGAATTAAGAATGTCTGTTACACCCGGGCAGAGTTCAGATGGGTACGTTTCTAATGTGGAAGGGGTATTACAAAGATTCAAGAAAGTAGTTGAGGAAGAGAGGGATTCTGCTGAAGAGGAAGATATAAGAAAAAGTGCTAAGAATCTTCTTAAGAAGATATGGAAGGTTGAATGTGGGGATATCCCAATGACCTTAGTAATAGAAGATCCAAATGGCAATTCTGCAATTATTTCTGATAAAGCAGTTATAGAGAAATTGAAAGCCAAAAAATCTAGCTAGTCTGCTGCATAATCCTTAAAAAGCACTCTTTTCACGTATTTAAACATAAAATGAAAACAATAACAGTTTTTGGCGCGAGTAATGCTACAGCAACAGAACTTTTGGATGCAGAGCTTTTGGGAAGAAAAATCGGTATTAAAGGCTATATCTTGAAGAATGGCGGATACGGTGGTACTATGAGGGCGTCAGCAAAAGGTTGTTCTGAAGCGGGTGGCAAGGTTATAGGTGTTTGTGTCAAGGGGAATTTTAATGGTAAAGCAACCCCAAATAGATACTTAACAGAAGTAATATTTGCAGAGAGTATAAGCGGGAGAGTTGAAAAGCTTCTTGAAACAGATGCAGTGATAACTCTGCCTGGGGCTTTGGGTACTTTAGATGAGCTAACAAGCGCCTGGACCAAAAAGTATATGGAAAATAGATATGAACTTTATGTTTATGGGGAAAGGAATTTTCTTCTTTTGGAATTTCTTAAAGAAAATGGTTTGGTTCAAAAAGAAAATTTCTCATTGATAAAATATGTAAAGCATTTAGATGAGATTGATATAATTAGGTAGAGTTAACTTTATATATAAATATGCCTTTGAATTAATTAAAGAGGTGATCAAGGTTAAAAAATTACTGTCTTTTTTTGCAATTATTTTTTTAATCCTAGATAGTGTTGCATTTGCAGAATCTGAATTTTCTAGTAGTTTTAGAGATAGCCGTGAGTTTGAAAATAGAAGAGGTATAGAAGGATCCGGTATGATGGATCGCGATAAGATGCATTCTTCTACAGAGCAAGAATTCGCTGGTAAATTTTCAGATGAAAAAATGAACAGGAGGGAAATGTTTTCTTATGAATCGAGCGGGATTGGACAACTTCAGTATGAATATGATGTAGGCCCTTCATATGCTGGTTATTCAAAAGAATATATGATGTTTGGTGAGATATTTAGATACATTAGCGATGATCTTAGCCCTGTTGAAATAAAAAATTATTGCAACGATACAAACAAAATTGCAGATGCTCTGATCAAGAAATTAAAGGATAAGGCCGGTAGTATAGAAAGAATGTGTAATCAAATTGAAGAAAATGAGGCAAAATGTACTGAATTCATGCAAAGGGGGTGTTCAAGAATAGGCACTGCCATTGCTGGGGAAAGCACAAATATCGATAAGGATACATCTGGTGCCTATATGTGCCCAGTAAACAGAGAATCAATAATAAACGCCTGTGTTAAAAGGAATACAGCTAATGTGGGAAATCAACTACAACATATAACAGAATCATGCGAAAAAAGATTTAGTAGTGAAGGTGAAAGATTAACCAGAGAGTGTGAATCATCTAGACAAAGAAATGTTTGTGATAAAGAAAAATTCTTTAGTCAATGCATTGGGAGCTCTGGGAATACTGGTGGGAAAATAAGCAAGGGATTTAATTCAGCATCATGGGCATGCTTTGACGGTTTAAGTAGATCACAAAGAGGGAATTGCTTGTCTTCAGAGGCATGGGGTGAACTTGCTAAAAAAGAATGTGAAGGGCATTGCTATCCTGATAAGAGTAAATGCGGGGTAAATACTTTTACAATATCTGAAGAATGTGGGGCTTCAACTCCACCAGGGATTCAGCCCAAACCATGTCCACTTTCTCCAGTTCCACAATGCCCCCAGAATCAGGTTTTAAAAACCACGACCGACAGTAATGGTTGTACATACTATCATTGTGAAACGACCAACATATGCCCAACAGATGCTAAACAATGTCCAGATGGCAGTTATGTAAATAGAATATCACCAAATTGTGAGTTTGCAACATGCAGGAATGTAACATCAGAGTGTCCAGAAGTTTCAAGGCCAACTTGTGGATCAGGTGAAACACTGCAGGCTTCTTTTGACAATAAAAGATGCATTACAGGTTATCAATGTATAAGACAACAAGCAGTGTGCACTGAGCAGCAAAGACCAACTTGTTCTGAAGGACAGGTTTTAAAAACCACGACAGATAGTAATGGTTGTACATACTATCATTGTGAAACGACCACAACGCCGACAGTGATTACAAATAATACTCAGAATTTGACGTCTGTAACGGGTAGTTCTATATTAGATACTGATGATTTAAGGCAACGCTGCAATAATTTGTGGGAAGAACAACAAAAAATATGCTCCACCATGAACGCTTGTGACAGAGGAGGTTTTATTGAAAAGTGCAAAGAACAAAGTAAGAAAAACTATGAGGGATTTACCTCTAATCTTGGAAAAAATTGTGAGATTGAAATAAAATTTGCAGAGCAAAGATGCGAAAGAGTTGGAGAAGATCGGAAGCATTGTCTTGAAGAGAGTGCTAAAAGATGCGAGCAAATGAAAGGGATGTCACAAAGATGCAAGGAGTTCCTGACTGAAGAAAAACTAAGGGAATTTATTTTAGAAGAAGTAAAGAAGAGATGTAAATTTTCTAATCGATTTAGGGATAAAGAAGAGATTGAGAAGTCAGGAAAAGTGGAAATAATATTAGCTGTTTTAAATACTGCATCTAAAGAAGATCTTGATAAATTAGGACTTTTTGTTGAAGATCTTCATGATCAAATTAAGTTGCAAGATACAACAGTCTATAAGGGGACAATAGACCCGAGAAGATTCGGTGATATAAAACTTCTGCCATTTGTTGTAAATGCTAAAATAAGCACTGTTGAAAGCGCTGAAAGGGCAAAGGAAGTGAAAACCCAGCTTGTAACAGGACAAAAGGCAGAAGAAGCAGCTAGCAGGCTGGTTTCATTACGGGATTCTGATGTTCCTGAGAAATATCTTTATATTATAGAAGATAAGGCAAGTGATGTCCTTAATGTTTCGGAAAATCTGGATGAGCTGGAAAAGAAAGAAAGTGAGAAAGGTATTGGTTATAAGTTCAGATTATTTTTAGGTTTAGCAAAGCAGGCTGAACAAGAAGAAATAAGGCAATTATTGGAGAATAAAGAGAAGCTGGGCAATTCGATTGAGGTTTTAACAAAATTAAGTGATGAAGTGCCAAATGATGTTGCAAAAGCCGTATTGAAAGAACAGGTTGAAAATTTAAAGAAACAAAAAGAAGATATAGAAGTGTTAATTGAAACCAAGGAAAAGAGATCAAAAGGCTTATTTGGAATATTTGGTTAAGAAAGCTTTTAAATCTATTATTTTCTGAGTTTTTCATGAAAACTAAGTTAAGATATACTAAGATGAAAGTCCTGTTTGTTCATGCAAAATCAAAAGCCGATATTTTACCTATTTTGAAGAAGGTTAAGATTAGTGGCAGAATCGGATTAGTTAGTAATATTCAGCACTTACATAAACTAGAAGAAGCTAAAAAGTTTTTAGGTGAAAAAGCAATAATTGGCGGTCAGATCTTAGGTTGTGATGTTAGCAAGGCATTAATGATTAAAGATAAAGTAGATTCTTATCTCTATATAGGAACAGGTAAATTCCATCCAATTGGTGTGGCATTTAAAACAGGCAAGCCAACTTATATTGCTAATCCTTTAACAAATGAATTTTCTCAGGTTTCAGAAGGAGAAGTGGAAGAAATAAGAAAAGAAACAAAAGGTAAATACCTGAAGTTTTTGCATGCTAAAAAAGTTGGCATCTTAGTTTCAATAAAACCCGGGCAATTCCATCCTAAACAGTACTTAGATCTAAGACAAAAATTAGATATGGTAGAGACAATAAAGAAAAAATATAATAAAGAAACCTATGTGTTTATTTTCAACACACTAAACTATAATGAATTAAACAATTTTCCAGATATAGGTTGTTGGGTTAATACAGCATGTCCAAGAATATCATATAAGGGTGTTATAAATGTTTCAGATATAAATCTTCAAGAAGAAAAGTTTAAAAGATAAACTAAATTCCAAATCTTGATGAAAAACGAGCAATTTTTAAAAGATTTTAATTCTTTTATACAGAGCAAAGGTTTTGTTTATGGCCCCTTTCCTGAAATCTATGGAGGGGTAGCAGGTTTTTATGCTTATGGGCCTTTGGGCAAGCTGTTAAAGAATAAGGTGGAAAATTCTGTAAGAAGAATTTTCTTTAGCAATGGGTTCAGGGAATTAGAATGCCCTACTGTTCTGCCGGATATAGTATGGGAAGCATCTGGTCATTTGAATACTTTTAAAGAGAAAATAGTGGAGTGTAGTAAGTGCAAATCCATTTTTAGGGCAGATAAGCTGATTGAGGAATCTAGTGATGTTGAAACTGCCGTTATGAAAGAAAAAGAGGTGCTTGAGTTTATTAAAAAAAATAAGATAAAATGTCCGGGTTGCAAAAGTGATTTTAAAGATGAGCTTAAAACTTACAGCTTGATGATGAAGACCGAGGTTGCTGGGAAACCATTTTCATTAAGACCTGAGACAGCAACAGCAACTTACCTTCCATTTGAAAGATTAAATGAATTTTTCAGGAAGCTGCCTTTCGCTGTTTTTCAGATTGGCAAGGCTTATAGGAATGAAATAAGCCCAAGACAGCACTTAATAAGATGCAGGGAGTTTACGCAGGCTGAAGCCCAGATGTTTATTGATCCAAAAGAAAAAAATAATTGGGAAAAATATGAAGCAATAAAAAATGAGAAATTACCCCTGTATACGAGCCATCATCAGGAAAAACAGTTAAAAGTTGAGAATATCTCTTTGGAATTGGCTATTAAACATAACCATATTAAGTCTAAGGCATATGCGTGGTGCCTGTATTTGGCATACAGACAGTTTGTTTCTATGGGTATTCCTGAAGAAAGGATGAGGATAAGGCAGCATTTGCAGCATGAAAGGGCTTTTTATGCTGATGATGCATGGGATATTGAGGTTAATTTGAACAGCTTTGGATGGACAGAATGCTGTGGCGTGCATGACAGGACCGATTATGATTTAAAAAAGCATGCTGAATTTTCTAAAAAAAGTCTGGAAGCAACAAGGGAAAATGGCGAGAAATATATCCCACATATTTTGGAAATTGCTTTTGGTACTGACAGGCCTGTTTTTGCTTTGATGGACTTATTTTACGAGAAGAAGGATGAGAAAGAGGGAAAGTCAATATTTAAAGTTCCTTATCATATTGCTCCTGCAGATGTAGCTGTTTTTCCATTAATGAAAAAAGATAAACTTCCCGATTTTGCTGACAAAGTAAAAGCATTATTGGAAAGAGATTTTATTGTTGACTATGATGAAACAGGGAGTATAGGAAGACGATATCTGAGGGCTGCTGAAGCAGGAACCCCATATTGCATTACAATTGATTATGGCAGCTTAAAGGATGATGACTGTACTATTAGAGACCGGGATAGTGAAAAACAAATAAGGATTAAAACAAAAGATCTAAATAATATACTCAAACATCTATTAGCAGGAGAAAACCTATCTAAGTTTGGAACCTTTATCAACTAGCTTTATACTTCTTCTATACCTTTATTAGTTACAGCAATTAATCTTATCCCTAAGCCAAGTTTAAGAAGTGAAGAAAGAATTACCATGTGTTCCTTTCCAGATCCGGAGTAAAGATTTAATGCCATCTCTGTTTCACTTGGCCTTATTTTGCTTTTTAACTGGGAATATACTTCATTTTTAAGTTCCTCTAGCGGTTTATCAATGTCCACAACAATAAAATCAATCTCTTTTTTTGCTGTAAATTTTTCCTTACCGAAAGAATTTGTTACCAAAAATACTTTATCCCAGTTTTCTTCATTTATTAACTTACCAACATGACCCCAAGTGTCTTTTCCTGTTGACAAACATGCTATTAAAATTGTCATTGAGATTCTGTATCGGTTGCATTATATATAACTTTTTATTTGAAACAAAGTAGATTTGATAGCATAATAAACCTTATAAATAAATGCTATTATCCAATTCTTATGCAGGTGACTTTTAATACTCAAACTGAGGACTTAAACGAACTCTTGGCAATACTTAATATGCTGCAGGAAACGATAAGAAAGAAGCAGCAGATGCAGCCCAATAACCAAGCAGCAGTTTTACCGGTTGAAAATCAGATTGTTCAAACAAGCCAGATTCCTAAACAGGTTGTTCCTGATTATGGTTTTAATCCTGAAGAAAATCAAGGTGTTGCAAGTGCTATAAGCAGTTTGGTCCAGGATTTAAATAAAGAGAAGGGGACTTCTCGGCTTGCAGATGAAGGTTTTTTTAGGACACCTACTCCAGTACAGCCGGTTCAACAGCCGGCTTATCAACAGATTCCAAGTCAACAACTAGCACAGCACGAACCGCCTAAGAAAACTCCAGAAAAAACTGCAGGTGGTGGAAGAGTAATTCCTTTTGTTGATTTAGGCAATACAATGGGTAAGATTTTTTCATCAGATTATGGCACAAGAAAAGAAGGCAGAAGAATTTGAGGATAAGATAACCCAGTTAGCATTTAAGATTCTAAGTGAAAAGGGTATAGACCACACAGATCTCTCTATGTTTGGTGAGAAAGCAAAAAAGATTTATGATTTATATGGTGATAAATTTATGAATCAAGAGGGCGTTATTGCCATGACAATTGCAGTCAAGTCCTTTATAAGATCCGGATTTATTGAAAAAGCAAAAAAGAAACTCCTCCTCGAAGGCGATCGTGCAATTAAAGAGAGAGAATATAATTATGCTCTGCTTTGTTACAGGTTACTTGGGGATGATTCCATAGTAAATTTCTTGCTTTCAAATAACTTTAATTCGAAGGATTCCAATATAGATTATAGTAAGGTATACAGCAATATTATTAGTTATATTCAACCGGGGCTTTTTCAGAATTTCTAGTCTTTTTCTTTCTTTTTTATCACACCATCGACTATTTTATGCCCAATATTTTTTAATTGATCTTCAAGATGATCAAAACCATCTCCAATCTTATCTTCAATAACAATCATTTTATGCAAAATGCCTGTTGTCGGTTCTATTGCAGTTATTTTAAAAAATAAGTCTCTGTAGCTTATTTCTTCTACATTCCTCATTTCCCTTATCCGCGGAATAAAGATTATCGTAGTTAGATATCTCAGCACGCCAGATACTGCAAATACTACCATATATTTTGATTTAAACAGGCTGTCAAATAATCCATAATAATCAATTAGCAAACTCCCAAGTGTTGCACCTATTAAAACACCAACGCCATTAAGTAAGGTATAATATGCAAAACATCTTACCCTCTTTTGTGGGGTTGTCGAGTCAAAAATAAAATTAAAAGATGCTAACTCAAACCCGGCCCATACAAATCCAGAGTATATCTGTATTATAATCAGGTAATAATAGTTGATGCTTACCAACCATAGCAGCGGCAATGCAGACATAAGATAACTTGATAATACTAAAGATTTTTTATTGCCATAAACATCAGAGTATCTTCCCCATATTGGCATAAAAATAAATTTTATCACTACTGGTACTGCCATTAGTATTGTATATTGCAGGTAACTTAAATGCAGTTCATTGAACATGTATGCTGTGAAATAAGGACCGGCAATATTTACAGAAAGATACATAAAGGAAAGGAATACAACGAATAGGCCATAGTTGCCTTTAAACAATCTTCTTAAAAATTGCAGAAGTGTAAACCTATCTTCTTCTTTTTCTAGATATGGGGGGTCGTATTTTTTTGTCACGAAAATGAATGAAATTATCCTGCCAATCATTGCAAGCAGGAATATTATAAAAAAACCAGCATAAGGTTTTAAGTTGCTTTCAGATAACTCTAATATAATCCCTCCGAGTATAAGTGCTATAAATGCTATAATTCCAGTAATCTTATTTCTCTTGCCAAAATAATCCCCGCGCCTTTCACTTTCAACAAGATCGCCCATCCAGCTGCTCCACAGTGGGCTTATTAGCATTCCTATTGCTTTGTAAGCAGTTACAAAGAATATCAAATAAAGTATGCTGTACTTATTGATAAAAAGTGTAAGAATAATGGGTATCCATATTAATGACTGTATAATCGCATTTATTATAACTATTCTTTTCCTGCTCTTGTATATCTCAATCAGCTTATTAGATGCAAGCTGAAATATTGATCCAAACAGCTGTGGTATTGAGGTTAAAAGTCCTAATTGGGAGTCTGTCGCTTTAAGGAATACTGCAAAAGCAGAGAGATATGACTCACCAAAACCAACAGTTAATGAGTAGAACGACCCATCAAGTATAGAATACCTTAAACTTCTTTCTTTTTTCTCTTTTTCATTTTTATTATCCATTTTCTTCAAAGAATATTTGATTTAATCCATATTATTAAACCTATTTAAAATAGTTAACTGTAAACTATATTTTGGAATGATAAATTTTAAAAATCGATATCTTTATAAAGTTATAATTGAATTGCACAGATTTAATGAAATCAGGAGGTATGAACATGACTGTCTTTGATGTTGGTGAATTATTATATTTAGCTGGGGGTGAGGATGACTCTGACTGGGATAATGAGGAAGATGGGCCTGAAGAAGATGAGCAAGAGCCTGAAGAAGAAATGGATGATGAAGACTGGGATTAAACCCAATCTTTTTAAATTCTTTATAGGATACTTATTTAATGCAAAAACTAGTTTCTAAAGATACACCATTAGCCGAGATAACCCTAAGACGATATGAGACACCTTCTAATATCAAAGAGAGGGAACTTATAAAAAAACTATGCCTTAGTATTGGTTTATTGCAACCGGGAGATTCCAGGGATATTATTGTAGATGTACTGCTTGTTCTTCTTTATGCAAAAAAAGAAAAGAAAGAGCTTAGCTCAGAAGAGATACAAGGAATGGTTATTGATTTAAGAAAAAAAGATAATATGCAATTAAAAGGAATTGCAGGGTCAAATATAAGAAGACAACTTAAAAGACTTAAGGATTTGTTCTTGGTGGAAAATATAAAAAACAATTACAGGATTACAGAGTTTGATGATATTGATGTTATATTTGAAAAAAGAATTGAGAAGTTTTATATAAACTCCATATTGGAAAGGGTTAGAGAATATTTTAAGGTTGTAAGCGGGAAATGATATACGAACCTCGAGAAGATTCTTATTTGCTATTAAAGTATGTTAAGAAATATTCATTTGGAAAGGTTTTAGATGTTGGAACAGGTTCTGGAATATTAGCTGAAGAAGCGTTGAAATCTAAAAGAGTTAGTTCGGTTTTTGCTGTTGATATAAGCAAAGAAGCTGTTGATCATGTTAGTTCAAAAGGCATTAATGCTAAAGTATCTGATTTATTTTCTAATGTTAGAGGAAAATTTGATACAATAATATTTAATCCACCATATCTTCCTTTAGATGAAAATGAGGATAAAGAGAGCAGTACGATTACTACTGGGGGTAAAAGTGGTTATGAATTGATTGAAAAATTCTTCAAGAGAGTTAAAAATCATTTGAATGAAAATGGTTTGGTTTTAATTGTGTTTAGCTCTTTAACCAATAAAAGAAAAGTTCTCGATATCATGGAAAAAAGCGGATTTAAATTTAAATTGATAGGAAAGAAAAAAATTCCATTTGAATGGTTATATGCCTATTCTGGAAGTTTGTAGTTTTTTGGTAATTTAAATGTATTATTATTAAATACTAAATGCAAATCATGATAATATACTTTCCCATTTTCATCCATACCATAGTTCCATTTACAGCTTACATCAACAAATAACATGTTATCTATGCTATATTTCTCAAAAATTTTGTCAAATCTTTCTTTGTTCTTTTCTAAGTCTTCATAAGAGATAGGTGTTTTAAGAAATGGCATTAAGGCTATTATGGTTGGTTTACCGTTACTTTCTGGGCACATTAAAATTCTAGTTTCTGGTGGGTATAGTTCGTCTTTTACAAGTGCTTTGTAAAATTTAGCATGTTTGAATGCCTCCGCAAATGAATCAAATTTAAATGACGAAATTATATCTGAAGGTCTTTTGGCAAAAGAATATTTTTGTGAGTTAATTCTCCAAACTTCTCTTCGAACATTATCAGTTATTTTATCTGACAGTATTGGAATGCCATCCGTCATATATAATAATTCTTTTGGGATCATATTATCACCATAATTATCCCTATCAGTGCTATTACCATGCCAATTAATTTAGTTATTGTAATTTCAGATTTAAACAAAAAGTAAGATCCAACAGTAACCAGAATTACATTTGTTGAGCTTATCACTAAAGTATACCCAGGATTTTTCGCTAGCAGCATTGACTTTGTTAGGAATAGATTGCCTAGAAAACTAAATATGCCAACAAGCATCAAAAGTAATAGGATATTTTTTTCTGCAACCAAGAAATTGTTTTTAGTTATTATATTATAAACGATGAATAGGATACTGGCAACTATAAATAAATAAACGAGTATGGTATTTGGCTTTATATCAATAGTTCCAAGTTTTTTTATTGCCAAAAACATGCCGCTTAATGATAATGTTCCGAGGACAGCATACAGCAACCAATTCATAATATTTTAAGAAATAGATAGGTTTATAAATCATATATGTATAGAACCTTTAACCCGGTTGTACTACTTAATGTAGGAGGGATAAATGAATAAAGAAAACATATCAAAGATCATAAAAAAGCTTAGAGAAAGCAAGAATAAAAGAAGATTTAAACAAGGTTTTGATGTTATTGTTAATCTCAAGCAAATTGATCTTAAAAAGCCAGATCAAAAAGTTGAAACTTTCTTAGTTCTTCCAAATGGCAATGGCAAAAAATTAAAAGTATGTGCTTTTGTTGACAAGGAATTGATCAATGATGCAAAGGCTATTTTTGATAGGACAATCCCAAAAGAAGATTTTCCTAAAATACCTAAAAAAGAACTTAAGAATATTGCAAGAGAGTTTGATTTCTTTGTAGCGCAGGCAAACTGCATGGTTGATATTGCTAAGGTTTTTGGTAGGGCACTTGGTAGTAAGGGTAAAATGCCAAATCCTAAGGCCGGTTGTGTTATTACACCAGGGACTAATTTGAAGGATTTATATAATAAATTACAAAAAACAATAAAAGTTGTAACAAGAAGTGAGCCTATAATAAAAGTTCTTGTTGGGAAGGAAGATATGGATGACAAGAAAATTGAAGAAAATATAGCTATAGTTTATAACACATTATTACAGGTATTGCCACAGGAAAAAAATAACATAAAAAATGTATTGTTAAAACTAACAATGGGTGCACCATTACCAATTGATTAAAATGAAAGCTAATAAAATCCCAGAAGAGAAAAAAATGAAGTAAAGGATATTAAGAGACTCATTAAGGAATATCCAATCATTGGTTTGGTCAATATGGAAAATCTTCCAGCCAAACAGCTCCAGAGAATGAAAAAACAGTTAAGGGGTGTAATTGTTCTTAAGATAACAAAGAAAAGGCTGATAAAGATAGCTTTTAATGAGCTTAAGGAATCTATCCCGGGATTAACTGAAGTAGAAAAAAATCTTTCTGGTATGCCTGCTTTGATATTTACAAGAGAAAACCCATTTAAGCTATTTAAGGCACTTTCAAAAAATAAATCAAATGCACCAGCCAAGCCGGGGCAGATTGCACCGCATGATCTTTTCTTGAGTGCAGGGCCTACACCATTTACTCCAGGTCCGGTTATTGGTGAGCTTGGGCAGTTAGGAATAAAGACAGAGGTTAGGGAAGGCAAGGTTGCCATAAAAGAAGATAAACTAATTGTCGGAGGCGGGGAAAAAATAACGCAGAAGGTTGCAGACCTTCTTACTAAATTTGGGATGGAGCCTATGGAAATATCCTTAAATCTCGTCCTGGCTTTTGAAAATGGGGTTATATTCACTAAGGATGTATTATCTGTTGATGAAAAGGTCTATATTGATGAAATCAGGAAGATACATGCACAGGCAATGCACCTGGCTGTTGAGATTGGTTATGCAGATAAGGCAACTATCACATTACTGTTGAGTAAGGCTTATAAAGCAGCATCAAGCTTAGCAGATAACCTTGGTATAATAACTGATGAAAATGTTGGGAAAATTCTTGGCAAAGCTGAGGATCAGGCCAGGCATTTAAAAGAAAAATTAAAATTATAATTGGGAGGTATTGAAGATGGAGTGCGTTTATGCAAGTATGCTTTTACACAAAGCAGGTAAGGAAGTTAACGAGGCTAATCTTAAGAAGGTATTAGAAGCTGCAGGAGCAAAAGTGGATGAAGCTCAGATCAAGTCAATAGTCGCATCTTTGGATGGTGTTGATATTGATAAGGTTATAAAAGAAGCAAGTGTTGTTCCAGTAGCTGCAGCACCAGTAGCAGCAGCTCCAGTAGCCCCAGATCACGGCAAATCTGAAGCAAAGAAAAAGGAAGAAGAAGAAAAAAAAGCTGAAGAGGCTGCAGCAGGTTTAAGCAGCTTATTTGGCTAAGCCTGTTTTCTCTTCTTTTTTTCCTTAAATTTCGTGAGGTATCATGTTAAGCAGAGAAGAGAAAAATGCAATTGTAAACAAGATTAAAACTCTTAAAGAAGAAGTAGTTAATATTAAAAAGGAGCTTAATGCTGTTAATGATTTAAAGGAAAATTCTTTCAGAAAACACAAAGGCTTCAGAGACAATCTTTTAGAATCCATTAAGAAGATTAAGGAATTAAAATCCAAGAATGATGGATTCAATTCTGAGGTTGAGAATCTTAAAAAAGAAAGGGACAGGCATAATGCATTAGTTAAAGAGTTCATCACCAAAATTAAGGATCTTGATCGGCAAAAAGAGGATGTGCTGGTTAAAAACAATATAAAAATACCCCCGTCCAGATTAAAAGAGGATATTGAAAGACTTGAAAGTTCTATAGAAACTGAGGCTTACAGTTTTGACAAAGAGCTTAAAGTTATGAAAAGAATAAAAGAGCTTAAGAGCCTTTACAATAAGACTTCTGTATTAAATGATATTCTTGAAGAAATGGATAAAACTTCCAGGATGATTAATGAAAACCGTTCTGTTGCTGATGACCATCATAAAAAAATTATTCAGCTGATAAATGAAAATAAAAAAAGCTTTGATGATTTTATAGGGCTTTCAAGAGAGATAGAGCTGTTAAAACAACAGCAAAACTCGGCCTTTGAGGAGTTTAAAAATCAAAAAAGCAAATTCATCGAGATAAATAACAGGCTAAAAGAAAAGCTTTTGGATATCAGTGTATTTCAGAGTAAGATTAATGAGGTTTATAATGAGATGGACTTTAACAGGAAAGAGAAACAAGAGTCAATTATAAAAGAAAGGGCAAAACATGTTGAAGAAAAGATAAGCAAGAGGCAAAAGCTAACAACTGAAGATTTAATTTTTTTTCAAGGATCTAGCTCTTGATTTCTTTCATCAAAAATTTAAAGTCGCTGTATACTGGGATGTTTTTTATCTTAAACTTATGGCATAAGAAAATCCATATCAGGACTACAGCAATGCTCGATAAAAATTTCCAAAAGAATAAATGAAGGTTATTAAACCAGTTAATGCCATATTCTAAAAATATAAAAATAAGAATATCAATCCTTATAATATTCAATAAAAGTATAAGCAATATCCCTGAAAATGCTATCTTCAAGAGATTTCTAAACTTTATATCTTTTGTTAGAAGAAGCGGCCATTGTGAACCTTAACAAATTAATGTTTATCATAAGGTAATCGTATCCTATTTGGATATTGTTGTACTTAACTGTCAATGGAAGATATGAAAAGTACAATGTTGGCTGAAGCAGTAGCCAGTAAAATATATTAAACGGTATGCTCAGCAAAATAATTGCAGTCAAAAGCCTTAGAATGAGCCTATATTTGTACTCCATAATTTTTATATAACTGCTAACTATATAAATCTTTTAATGAAACCCAAAATCTACCTGGTTTTTTTAATAAGCCTGATTATTTCATTTTTATTAGACAAAAGGATCATTTATTTTTTAATTTCATTAAGAAATCCAGTATTGGACAAATTAATGGTTTATTCAACTTATCTTGGGAATGTTATAATGGTTTCAGCAATATTAGTTGTTTTTTTTTACCTTAAAAAGTCAAAAAAGATTATTGTTCCTTTTCTTTTTACAATAGTCCTTGCATCGGGGATAACACAGTTAATAAAATTTGTAACGCATATCCCAAGGCCATATTTGGGATTAGGTCTTCCAAGGCTGATAACAGAGTCTGGTTATTCTTTTCCAAGTGGCCATGCAATGGCACTTTCTATCGGCTATGTTTTCCTAAAAGAATCAGATTCAAAGTTTGCAGTTTATTGGCTTATTATATCAGCATTCCTGTTATTTGGTAGGGTATATACTGGCATACATTACTTAAGTGATATAATCGGAGGAATAATTATTGGTTATTTCATAAGCTATTTCTTTATCAGTCAGCAAAAGAAAAAAGAAAAATAATTACCCCAAGAATTTTAATTTTGTAAATTCCTCTAATTTCTCCTGTCTTTGGTTATGACAAATCGGGCACTTATCCCCTTTGTCAAAGAAACTACCACAGTTTTTACACTTTACTCTACTATCCATTATACATCACCCCTTTAATCCCCAGCAGTGTTCAAAGAACAATAATTAAAGTTAATTTGATTTCGTCCTTTATATAGGTTTATTCAGGGTAATATAATCAATGCACCAATATTTTTAGAATATATCTATTGCTTCAGAGAAATATATATAAGCGTATCAATCGAAAGGTTTATAAATCATTTTATTACTTATAAATAATAACATAGGTGATAGGACTTTGAATGGTACTAAAGAAATTATGCTTAATGGTCGTAGTGGTTCTTTTGTTTTTACCTATTGTAAGTGCTTTTGAGGTAATTGATTACTCCAGGGATAATCCTTTGGAAGTGA